>DATGND010000143.1:0-6617 GCA_035306925.1 Bacteriovoracaceae bacterium
TCTGTCAGAGCAGTAGTTGAAAGCATCTTTCTCTTTAAGTTCAACTCTAGCTTCTGTGCAGCCAAGTAAATAAGAGGATCGGGCCTGAAACAAAGCGGTTTCCAGAGAGACTAAATCTTCTCTTTCTGTTGAAGTGGTTGGCCTGTGGGCACAGGAAATGAGAATAGGTAAAAGAAGGAGTATTTTATACATTTTCTGATTTTACCACGTTCTTAAGTTGTTGAAATAAAAGCAAAACAGATCTTCTTTGTCAGTTATTTACTCATTAGACCGATAAGATGGATATCCATTGGAGGTACGTCGTATGAGTAAGAAACATCAAAGTAATGGACAAAAGAAGAAGTTAACGAAGAAAGAGTTAAAGGCCCTTAATCACGCTAAGCTTATGGCAAGCAAAGGTTCAGGGAATGTAGTTGATTTGAATGCTTATAGAGATCAGCAACAACAGGAAAAGAAAAAAGCTGCTTAATAAAAAAGGCCCTTTTACCAGGGCCTTTTTACTATTAGTATTTGCTAATAAATTCTTCGCATTTTTCTTTGGCAGAAATTCCGCCAAATATGCGTCCTAGTTTAGTCGTAGTTGCTTCCATACAAGCAAACTCCAATTCACCTAGATTAATTTCAGTTCTATCAATACGAGCAGGACGACCATTCTCATCGCGACCAAGGATCTCTGTAGCAATAGTTGCTGGAGTCCAGTAAGGAGATGGAGTGATCATGTAGTAACACTTATGAACTCCATAAGGAGTGACATCCGGATAAAGAGCTCCAACAAACATTCTTTCAATTAGCTCTGTTTCATGAGGTTGGATCTCTTTACATCTAGGGTGTCTAGAGAATTTTTCCATCCACTCATTAGTTGTCAGAGGTGATTTGATGAAACCTGGAAAGCCACCATCCAGAACTGTTAAAACACCTTTATCGCTTACAACGGGAGCTACGTGATACCACCAACCTCTCAGGCTAGTTTCGTTAACACCACTTTCTTTTGTATAGAATAGAAAGATTTTAGCAGTATCAATATTGTGCTTACCTTCTAGATCGTAGGCCCACATGTGAGCGCGGTTTGAACAGATAGAAGATTTTAAATTGATGAACTTTCTATCAAGCTTATCGAAAAGAGACTTACTATTTAAACCTCTGGATTTAATATCAGTAACAGTCCAGTCGAAATTTTTTAGTTTTACATCTTGTGAATAAGCCAAAGTCGTGAAGGCCAATAAACTAAAGGTAAATAATTTTTTCATTTCCTAACTCCTGTATTACTGCTGGCATATACAATCTTTGAAATGACTTTGTCTTGAAAAGTTTGTGCTTTTACTTCTTTTGAGTAAAAATTTCAAAGAAACCAGGGGCATAGAGGAGCACGTAATGAAAAAATTTGAAGGTAAGAACATCCTGATTACAGGTGCAGCTTCGGGAATCGGCAGACTTATGGCCATAGAGTTGGCAAAGCTTAGGCCATCTTCATTAATTTTACTTGATGTTAATCAAGAAGCCTTGAGTGAGTTGACACAGAGCCTTGAAGTAAAAGTTTATCCTTATGCTTTTGACCTTCAAAATACCGAACAAATCAAAGAAATGTTCACGGAACTCAAAATCCAAGGCATCAATGTTGATATTCTCATTAATAATGCTGGAATAATTGTAGGGAAAAATTTTGAAGATCACACCCACGAAAATATTGTTTCCACTATGAATATTAATACCACTGCCCTAATGCATCTGGCCCTGGAGTCATTGCAGATGATGAAGAATAAAAAAACGGGACATATTGTTAATATAGCTTCAGCAGCTGGACTTGTGTCCAATCCTGGAATGTCTGTTTATTGCGCCAGTAAATGGGCGGTCATCGGTTGGTCTGATTCCTTAAGACTTGAGATGGAACAAACTTATCCTGAAATTAAAGTGACGACAGTGCTTCCTTATTACATCGATACGGGAATGTTTGATGGAGTCTCTTCTCCTATTATACCTATCTTAAAACCAGAGTTTGTGGTGAAGAAGATTCTCAAGGCCATTGATAAAAATAAAATTTTTCTGCGCATGCCATTTCTCATTAATTTTGTTCCTTTCTTGAGAGGAATTCTCCCTGTGAGAGTTTTTGATCTGATTGCAGATAAGGTTTTTGGGATTTATCACTCTATGAAAACATTTAAAGGAAGATTATGAATATCAATCATCAGCAAAGAAGTTTTTTTCTTTCAAAGAAAACTCATGATTATGAATTTCGAAAAAATAATCTTCTGCTTTTAAAGCGAGCGATCAAACTTCATGAGAAGGAACTTTTTGAAGCTCTAAGAAGTGATCTTAATAAGAGTGAGGAAGAATCCTTTATCACTGAAGTAGGATTAGTTTATGCAGAGATTGATTACCACTTAGAAAATTTAAGAAAGTGGATGAAGCCTCAAAAAGTGAAAACGAATCTTTTAAATATGCCTGGAAGAAGTGAGATACACTTTGAGCCTTATGGGGTGACACTTATTCTAGGTGCTTGGAATTATCCGGTCAATCTCACTCTCGTACCTCTTGTAGGGGCCATGAGTGCAGGAAACACAGCAGTGGTTAAGCCAAGTGAGTTGGCTCAGGAAGTTTCTAAAGTTATTGCTAAAATCATCAATAATCATTTCCCTCAGGACTATCTTCATGTAATTGAAGGTGGAGCAGAAGTATCTTCTGCACTCCTGGAAGAGCGATGGGATTATGTTTTCTATACTGGAGGAGAGCGTGTAGGAAAAATTGTGGCCCAGGCCTGTGCTAAACACCTCACTCCCTATACTCTGGAACTTGGTGGAAAGAGTCCATGTATTGTGATGGATGATGTGGACCTAAAGCTTGCTGTTAAAAGAATTCTGTGGGGAAAATTTCTAAACAATGGTCAAACTTGTATTGCTCCCGACTATCTTTTAGCTCCCAATAAAATTAAAGAAGCGCTGCTGGAAGAATTAAAAAAACAGATTCAATCCTCTTATCATTCTCAGATTAAGGTCATTAATGAGAATCACTTTAATCGTTTAAAAGGATTAATCGAATCACCTTACTACGAGCATCCGGTAGAGGGGGAAAGAAGGCTTGGACCAGTGATTATGGATATCAAAAATCTTGATCACAAGGTCATGCAAGAGGAGATCTTCGGGCCGCTTATTCCTGTCGTCGGCTTTGATGATCTTAATGAAGCAATTAAGCTGATTGAAACAAAATCACGACCATTGGCCCTTTATTTGTTTTCCAAAAATGAGGCAGTACAAAGAAAAATTAAAGCTCTTTCCTTTGGTGGGGGAGTTATTAATGATGTAGTCATGCATATCTCTAACCCCCATCTTCCGTTTGGAGGAGTAGGGCATAGTGGGATAGGTGCCTATCATGGCAAGTGGAGCTTTGAAACTTTTAGCCATAAGAAGAGCTTGATGATTAAGCCCTTGTGGTTTGATCCCTTTATCAAGTATCCGCCATACACAGAATTTAAAATGAAGCTTCTCCGTTTCCTTATAAAATAGTCTATCTTTTACGAGGCTTTTTAAATTGGGACTTAAAGGAATAAGCACAAATAAGAAGCGTAAGGGCGTTCCAGAGAGTGAAAACAATATCAAATTGATATTTGTTCTTATAGTTGATTGAGATGAAGTTTTCCAGCTGCAGCTTTGTAAAGTAGATGATGGGTTTTTCCAGGGCTTCAGTTGAGATATTCGGCTGAAAGAATACGAATCCGAAATACATTAGAAGAAAGGAAAGCGTAGGAAGAAGAGACTTTCCGTAGTTAAATTCAAACATCTTTCTGATATAAAGAACGAGATTGTATATAAAGCAAGAAATGAACATTCCTTCTAAAACCCACAGTGGCCACTGATCAAATTGAAAATGTTTTAAGGCCAGGTAAGTAGTGAGCGATACAATAAAAAGAAGACATGTACAGATTTGTTTTTTCTCGTTAGAAGTGAGTGCTGAGAAAAGACAAATAATCATCATCAGCAAAATATACTGAGTGTGAGGAATATAATTTCGATCAACTAGAATACTGAGTATTTTGACAAAACCATAAATCCCTAAAGCATCAATAAAAGGGCGTCTAATAATAAGGCTAAGCTGATTATCTTTTTTACTCATAAGTTCCTCGAGATAATTATCTATCGGAGAAACTTCAAGAGTATTTGAGGATTATGTGAAGCCTCCGAGAAGGCTTCACATCGAATTTATTTATTGGAGATCTGGAGTAATGAGCTTACCGCCATTAAGGTTAAGCTCCTTAACCCACTGGCGTACAGTCTCTAAGTGAACATCCTCTTCTTCTTTTGCCTTGGTAAAACGTTTAACTACACTCTCAAGGCCCAAGTTGGAAGCTAGCTCGATGAGGTTTTCCCAGCAAGCATTATCGGCGAGTTCTGCCTGAAGAATAATTTCTAAAGACTGTTGAAAAGTGGTTCGAGGATCTGCGATAACTTGCAGCCATCCTGCAGCAGCAACACCTGCCACATCAGCAGAAGGGGTAACGGCAGTTGAGTCTCCCCCTAGCTCTTCCATCACTTCTGCACAAAGTATGAAGTGAGCTTTCTCTTCTTCATAAAACTGCTGGAGTACTGAGAAGTCCGGATAAGATTCACTTCCTACTGAACCTTTGTGCTTACTCAGTAAAGCTTCATAAAGCCGGGTTCCTGTTCTTTCAAAGGCCAGACGTTCTCCTAGCTTATCCATAAAGGTATAGTCACCTTGCATGATTTTTTCTTGCAGGTTCGAGATTGCACCTTTGATGGAACTCGGCATAGGCATGGTTCCTACCGGGTCACTTTCTTTCATATAGCGGATACGATTCTCTCCTAAGGCCATGGAACTACCTTCTGTAGGGTGAGTGTAGTTGACTGCACCCTCAGCAGTTTTAATGGTCTCTTTGAAAGCAAGCTTTCCACCTGTACGGTTATCACTAATAGTTTGTGTTGATTGATTATCCATTATCGTTCTCCTATTGCTCTAGAAATTGATTCATTGAACTTAATTCTGTTCCTGGTTTGTAAACATAACCGGAAGTCACAAGTTCAGTAGGTGATCCTTCAGAGTTCATCTGTTTTCTATAAGCAAGGGTAGCTTCGCTTTCTTTACTTGGATCACTGACAAACTCTTTTCCAACAGCTCTGAAATCAACTTCTTCTTCCAGAACTCCTCTGATGAATTCACGCTGGCTCTTATATTCAATTGGATCAGGAATTTTTTGTGGAAGGATTTCTGCCGGATCTCTTTTTTCCACTTGTTTAAAGAGTTCCATTACTGCTTGCAGTTGACCTAATTCATATTCCAGAAATCTTTCCCAGATAGCTTTGATACGAGGGTTAGACTCATAAGTCATACAGCTATAGTAGTTATAAACTTCGTTAGCTTCATGCATGAGCCACTTTTCCATCCATGTTTCATTCGGATCAATAATAGACTCATATTGAGTTACGTGTTGTTCCTCAATGGATGCAATCTCTGCATAGAGTTGTCTTGCAGTGGGATCAGAGAACAGTGGTCCGATATTCATGTAGTAGTTATGAGTCTGTTGTTCTCCAGACATAATGGTGAGAGCGTGAAACTTAGTTAAGGCATCAGCTTTAGTCCTGTCATAATGATGGCGAAGTTCATCTTCTGGGTCACGATGTTCCACGATAGTGGGGCGGCCTGGAATGACGTCGGTATAACTTTGAAGGATGGCATTGGCATCTTTTCCTTCAAGTCGGTCAAGAAGTGCTGAATAACGATACATGTGATCAAAGTCTTCTAGCAGTCCATAGCGATAAACTTGTGCGAGATATTCATCGGGCTCTTTCTGGGCCACCGCTGCAGTTACTTCAATGGCCACCTGTTCATAACCAATTGTTGTTTCCAGAGGAGAGTGGTCTGCTCCCAAAAGCCAATTGATCAAAGTGGCCTGGTGTTGTTCAACTCTTCTTATTTTAGCTAGGGGAAGTTGAAGATCCTTATTCATGCGCGCGCAGGCATGAGAAAAACGATTGGCCTCCAGCTCAATTCCGTTCATCAAAATAACTCTGATACGCGTGAAAGCATCATCGTTTAATTTTGATATGGGTTTTTGAACTAAATCTTTCCAGGTAAAAAGTTGCTTATTTAGAGGAGTTCCTCGGTCTTTAAAAAAATCAATACTCATGCATTACTCCCTCGCAAAAGATTAAAAGAATGAGCAAGAGTGGATGCAAGGGATGTGCCGGGAAAAATCTGAGCAAAAAAAAGCCGCTTAAAAAAGCGGCTTAATTAATTTCGAATGTAAGATGGCGGGAGAGACGGGACTCGAACCCGCGGCCTTCTGCGTGACAGGCAGACGTTATAACCAACTTAACTACTCCCCCGAAATGTTCATCAAATATAAGGATACAAGCTTTTAACGTCAAGAATTAATTAAAAAAATTTTGCTTTTTCGCATTCTGTCCTATGCTTGAGATGTAAAAACAAAGGAAATCGCGATGAAATCGGTTTTTATCACCGGCGGCACCACAGGGATGGGGCTGGAACTTGCAAAATTTTATTTAAAAGAAGGATGGAAAGTCGGTGTTTGTGGCCGAGACCCTTCAAAGTTCAAAGAGAATTTCGCCTACGCTGAAGGGGATCTTTATTATTATCAGGTGGATGTAACA
>DATGND010000144.1:0-9045 GCA_035306925.1 Bacteriovoracaceae bacterium
ATAATCGCAGACATAGAGCCAGGCCAAGATAAAATAAAAAATAGTCAAAAAAGCGATGATAAACTTTCTAATCCACTGATAGCCAAGCTTGGGAATCAGATAGCAAATATTTAATAGAAGAAAAGGAATGGCATTGATGTAGGCCAGTGGCATGAGATCATAACGAAACCCCAGAAAGAAAGCCGATCTCACTGAAGGTAGGTTATCCATCAGAACTTTATGTTCTCCAAATACTAAGGTGAACCCCAGTCTGGCAAGAGTCAGTAGAAAAGCAGAGATAACAAATAAAACAAATAGATTCTTAGTCCATCTAAAATAGAAATGCTTAAAATGTAAATTCATATATCTCTCCAGGAGTGGAGATCATAACAATTGGAGTAAATTCCTTCAACTATTCAAATCCATCATCATCATCATCGTCATCACCAAACATCAGGTTTCTTTCGAAATCCTCAGGTTTAGTGGCATTGCTCATGGCTTCTTCTTTAGTGATAAGGCCTTCTTTGAATAAACGAGTGATATGCTGATCAAAGCTCTGCGCTCCTGATCCATTCTTACCTTTACAGATATAGGTATAGACCTCAGCTGTTCTCTGAGGGTCCATAATGGCCTCATGAATTCCGGGGTTGTTGATCATAATTTCCTGGGCAGCAACTCGCCCAGTCCCGTCAGCTGTTTTAAGTAGACGCTGAGAAATAGTGGCATGAAGGTTATCCGCAATTCTGGTTCTCACCACAGCTTGTTCATCAGGAGGGAACATGGCAATAAGTCGCCCGATAGTACTTAGAGCATCAGTTGTATGAATCGTTCCGAAAACCAGATGTCCTGTCTCTGCTGCTTTAAGTGCAATAGAAATTGTTTCCGCATCTCTCATCTCCCCGATCAGAATAATATCAGGATCCTGTCTCAGAGCAGACCTCAGGGCCGAGTTAAAATCATCAGTATCCTGTCCAATCTCTCTTTGAGTAATTCTAGCCTTGATAGGCTGATGAACGAATTCTACAGGATCTTCCAGGGTGAGAATATGAACGGCAGAAGTTTTGTTGATATAATTTATCATCGCTGCTAGCGTAGAACTTTTTCCCGAGCCGGTTGCTCCTGTCACTAGTACAAGTCCTGCATTGGCGCTGGCGATTTTATTAATAACAGGAGGAAGCTTTAGCTCCTCAGTAGTTGGAATCTTTTCTGAGATAAGACGAAGGATGAGTCCGATCTTTCCTTGATAACGAAGAAAGTTATAGCGCACCCGGCACAATTTGGGCACAGAGAAAGAACCATCATGCTCTTTGAGTTTATGCAGTTTTTCAATGACCTCCTCATCCTTGATCATTACCTTACAGATGAGTATTAAGTCCTCTTCAGTGAGTGGCTCCATCTTAACTGGAACCAAATCTCCTCTCACACGAAAGCATGGTTTCTCGTCTTGGCGAAGATGGATATCACTTACTTTTGAAGCAAAAGCAGCTTTTATTAAATTAACAAAAGATTCTTTAGTAATGGCCATACTTACTTGTCGTAATGTTTAGGAAATACATGAATAAAAACTGAACTACTCAACTTTATTAAGTAGGCTAAAAACCGATATGAGAACTATGGAAAAAATCTGGGATAGCGAAGAAGTTTTTTTTGAGGGTGATCTCTATTTCAAGAGGCTCTTAGAAGATATTGAGAGAGCTAAGCGTTCCATTTCTATTGAAGTTTATATTTTCGCCGAAGATATTCTCGGGTTAAAAATCCAAGAAGCCCTGATCCGGGCCCGTAAGCGTGGAGTACGT
This sequence comes from Bacteriovoracaceae bacterium, assembly GCA_035306925.1. GTDB lineage: Bacteria > Bdellovibrionota > Bacteriovoracia > Bacteriovoracales > Bacteriovoracaceae > Peredibacter. The sequence goes on from DATGND010000144.1 coordinate 1,776, forward strand.
ATTCAAATCATTGTGGATGGGATCGGCAGCCACCACCTCAGCACCTTCTTTTTACAAAAATTTTATCGAGCAGGTATTCGTATCAAAGTGTACAATCCCCTGCCCTTCTATCACCCTCTTTATGGCAAGCTTAACTGGTCGAAGAAGTTTTATATTCTCAATAAGCGTGCTCTAAGAATTAATAAACGAAATCATCGTAAAATATTTATTATCGATGAAAAGATTCTTTATACAGGAAGTTTTAATATCAGTTCGACCCACACTAGTGATCACTATGAACTTGCCTGGCAAGACATGGGAGTAAGAGTAACTGGAAGCAACGTAGAGTTTGGAACTCTTAACTTTAAAAAAAACTGGAAACTGAGAGATTACTATCGCTACAAAAAATATCTTCGAAAGAAAAAGACTCACTTCCAATGGAAAAACTTTCCATTGCGGCTCAATCAAAATCTCTTAATGAGAGGGTATTTTTATAATGACCTTGTCAGTCGAATTAAAGGCGCACAGGAGCGCATCTGGCTCACAACACCTTATTTCATTCCCAAGAGAAAGCTGATACGACTTCTTGCACGGGCCGCTCAAAGAGGAGTTGACGTCGCTATCCTTATTTCTGATAAAAGCGATGTTCCCATTTTTCAAACGTTGCAATATTTCTACTATGGCTACCTTTTGAAAAAGGGCGTTAGAATCTTTCATTACACAAATACGATTCTTCATGCTAAAAACTTCATCATCGATGATTGGATGACTATTGGCTCCTCGAATCTTAATCATCGAAGTTTTCTTCATGATCTCGAAGTTGATTTAATTATCTCGGAAGAAGAAAACAAAAAACTCATCTCCCAGCATTTTGAAGAATCTTTATTGGAAGAAAATAGAATTACACAACTAGTTTTAGATCAAAGACCTTGGTATGATAAACTACTTGGTAGAATATTTTTTACTTTTAAATACTGGTTTTAACACATGATTCTAAGAGTTCTTTCCTACAATATTCATAAAGGCTTTTCTCTGACGAATACTCAGTTCATTCTTGATGGTATCAAGAAGGCCATGAAAGAACTTGATCCTGATGTGGTATTCCTACAAGAGGTTTTAGGAGACCATCAAAAGAACAAGATTCCTGATTGGGAAACAGCTATTCAATTTGAGTACCTCGCAGATTCCGTTTGGACACACTTTGCCTATGGGAAAAATGCCATCTATCCTGAAGGACACCACGGTAATGCGATCCTCTCCAAGTTTCCTATTATCGATTGGGAGAATTATAAAATTTCAACTAACCGTCTGGAGCATCGTGGACTCTTAAAAGCTAGGATTCAAGACCCTATATCCGGAAAGGAAGTGGTTCTCGCCAATACGCACTTAGATCTCACCCAACGAGGAAGAGATCAGCAAACTCAACTTCTTATTCATCATATGAGGTTCAATGATAACGCCCCCTGGGTTTTGGTTGGTGATTTCAATGACTGGAATAAAAAAGTCACTCCGCGGATTGAGAGAGAATTAGGAGCTATTGAATGCTTTAAAAAGCTTCATGGTAAGCTTCCTGCTACTTTCCCATCAGTATTCCCTGTTCTGCAATTGGATCGAGTATTTGTGAAAGGCTTCACCCCTATTATGGCGGAAGCTTTAAGTGGTCCTCAATGGAGAAGACTTTCTGACCATCTCCCGTTACTTGTGGAAATAAAGCTTACTGATTCAGAATAAGCTTCTTGCCCTGAAAGAAAATGTAGTTTTTTCCCACAAACTTAGTCTTATCTTCTTCAATAACAAGCCCTGATCCATCAGGACTTGCAACGATCATACGAGGGTCAGTTTTAGAAAGTTTAATAAAGGACTTCTCATAGCGAGGAGTATTTCGGTAATGGGGGAAAAATTGAAAATTAACCAGTCCAATTGAACGTAGATCCTTTATGTGAACACTTTTTTCGTCACGGTCAAATTCCGGATAACTTGCCATAAAGATATCCTGAGTCATCATAATGGCTCCAGCTGATAGGCCAGTAAGTACTCCTCCTCTTAAGGCAAATTTCTTCAAAGCTCCCAAAAGCTTAGCCTTTCGCAGATGCTTTAAAAAATAAAAGGTATTTCCTCCGCCCAAATGAATCGCATCACTTTTAAGTACTTCTTCCAACAGAATTTTATCGAAGTCTACATCAACAGGAAAATGAATGAATCGCTTTATTCCAAACTGGGAATAATGACGAACGAACTGTCGAAACTCGACTTCAGACAAATAAGAAGATGAAGGAAAAAAAGTAATAACAGGATTCTTTTTATCGAGAAGCCTTATAAATTCAAGATCAAGATGATAATTATCTTTTTCATCTCCGCCACTATAGAGAACCAACTTCATAGACTTTCTCGATTTTCCCTCACTATGCCTGTTAATCGAGTTAAAAGATTCTTCTGTCTTGAATTCACAATACTAAGATTGACCACCTTATCAGGATCTAGGGTCTGATAATATTTAAAATTCTGAGCAATGATAAAAGTTTCTTCTGGTGTTAACTTTGGTCTGGTGTTTGTAATTTTATCAACAACAAAAGAAATGGAGTTTCCTGTTACTCGATCATACTTATTAATAACTGATGAGCGCATGATAATTTCCATGAGAAGAGTTTCTTCACTCTCCTTCATTCTTTTAGCAGCAGTACTGACGAGATCAAGATATTGCTCCTGAAACTTTTTAATTTGCTTTACTCTTATAGGAGTGATTTTCAAATCACTTTTCTTAGCATAAGAAGATCTGATCACTTCAAGAAAATCCTTTGGTTCTAACAGAGATCTTCTCGCCATATAGATTTGAGGGAACTCTCTTAAAATATCCCTCATACAAAAAATAGCATCCTGGGTTATTCCGTCAGCAACTTTATATAGTCCTTTCTTGGATTTTGCTCTTTCAAAATAGCTAAAAACTTTCCGGAAGTTTTCTACTTTTTTAATATGATTCGCTACCAGATATTTCTGGGCTTCTTCATCAAAACCAATTTTTTTCAAAAGATTGAGGTTCTTATGATGCTCAAAGTTCTTATCAAAGAGTTTCATCAGGCGGTGATCTTTGAACTTTTGTAATGATTTCTTTTTGCCACTGGCCAGAAAGTCTGCCATTTGAACAAAGCACTGAGCAATATACTTCGCTTTTTGTTTCTGCTCTAAAATCGTTGTGGAAAATCTTTCGACATCATCAAAACGATACTCCGAATGGAAGAGTCCAAACTGACGAATGGAACCATAGTCTATAATTCCACCATCCATTAAAATATTATCCCCATCCCAATCAAGCCAACAAAAAATATACTCATCCTCAAAGCGGGCCACCATCGAAGAAAAGTCGAGAACTACCTGCTCTGCCAGTTGATAATAGCGTTCTGCTGGATATTCTGTTTTCTTAAAAGGCCAACGTTTATTCTTAATTTCTCTTGTTATGTGATAATCGGCTAACTCTTTAAGAGTCTGGTATTTTCCTTGTTTTAAAGGAGCAAAAAAATGACTTGGCCTTAAGAGATTTGGATAGGCCCGAACATTAATAGAAATACCTTTTTCAAACTCGATGATCGTTAATAATCGTTCTGTCCTATATTGGTTTTGATGAAGAACTTCAGAGAAGATAAGTGTTTCCATCCCCTCTGCTACTTCTGCATATCCACAACCATAAGAGATGGTTGGATCTCCAGTTTGATAAAACTGCTTATTGATATTGCAAGCAGGAGAAAGACGAGTTCCACCAGTACCACAACTTGAAATATCCCAGGTAGTTCCCTTATGCTCAACCGTTCCATTCCAAATAGTTCTACCATCTCCCGAAGTTCGTCCTAGTTTATCAGGATGCTGTAACTGTAGATAACGAGTGGCCATGAAAGTTTGAGGAAGGATTTCATTTTGTGGAAACTTAATATTATTTTCGATATCCCATTCATTAATAATAACTAAAGAAAATGTTTCTAAGATTTTCTTCTCGAGTTCTGCATTTAGTTCATTTGAATGCTTCTCATCAATGAGACCCATTTCCTTAGCAAGTTCAAAATTAAAGAAGCGAACTTTCCCCCCTTTTCTTCGTCGCGCCTGGTATTCCACATGCACACCAGAAACCTTTTTCAATGGATGATCTCCATTAAGCCGTTCGAAAGCATGGTATAAAGAAGGTGAATTTAATTTTCTTGCTGTACTCATCATTATTCCTAAAGCAATAAACTCTAGTTTTAGTATAAGCTAATTTCATTTACCACCAAATGTCAGGTGCACTAGGCAAATCCGACCATCTTAAGAATGAATTATGCTTGAAAGGAGTTGTTAGTATTTGGTGATACCAAAAAGCTTCGTGGCAATGGCATAGATATCTTTGCTTGTTCTTGACCAAATCATTGGCAGATCTTCACAACAAAGTCTCAAGGTTTTTATACGATAAAAGGAAAGGAGTTATTATGCAGCTCATTTTAAGAATTTGTCTTATTGCGATCTCACCACTGCTTCTTTACCGGTATTGGAGGAATTCCATGAAACAAATTGAAGACATTCACGCTATATCAAAATTCAGATATTGATCCCAAGGTGCAGGCCGGATGGAGAAATGCCACCACTCTTTAGAGTAGTTTCGAAATCCGGCTTCACTCATAATAGAATTCAGCTCTCTTCGTGCTTGGGACTGCTCTCCAGAAATTAACGGACAATCAGTGTGAGAGATTTCATCAAAAAGATCAAAGTGCCCACCCATATCCAGCTCTTTTAAACTATTAGCTTCAACAATAGTCAGATCGATTGCAATACCTAGAGAGTGACTAGATTGAGCCGCTAAGTAACCTTCGTGAAAAAGCTCACTGCGAGAAAACTTGGGATAATAATGATTTTTTAAATCCAGGCGATTCTCATCCTCTTGCGACCACTGAATAAAATAGTCCACCGCTTTTTGCGGACGATAGGAATCAAATATTTTCAGACGATAACCTCTCTTGAGTGCTAGCTCTGAAGCCTTCTCAAAATGAGGAAGTAAAACTCTTGGGAAAAGCGCTAATTCTTTGAAATAGCCAGGAAGTGGCTTACCCACAAAGTTATTATTTCCAGCATAGGCCAGCTCAAGGATTGTCTCTTCTACTTCCTCTTTGAGGGATATAAATTCTTCTCTTCTCATTAATAATAAACCATCACTGAAAACTGAAAACGATTTACAGTCTCCTTTTCTAACATCTGATGCTGATATTTGCCACCTAATGAAACAGAAGAATTTAAGTGATAACGGGCCTCAACTTCTGAAAAGGTTAGTCCATCACGTCCAACCTCTGAGAATCTGTAAGTATTAAAATGATAGTAACTTGATAGTCTTACTCCCCACTTCTCATCAAAAAGATATCTCATGACCACTTTCGGTCCAATTCCCAGACGATAACCATCCTGATAATAATTCTGAGCATTTCCTTCTGCATTAAGAAGAAATGACATCAAAACTTTTTCATTATTCAGTTCGATGGAACTTCCTACAGAGCCATTCACTACTAACTCAGGACAATCAAAACAATTTCTTCTAAATCTATTTTGAGCTCCAACTTCTATCTCCCAGGAAATAGGAGTGGCCCAGAAGTTTTGAGCGGGATGATTTCTCAACGATAATAAAGAGAACTGATCAAAAACAATTTTATTTTTGCCATTAAGATCCTGATACAGAAAAGACCCTTTAAACATTTCAAGCTGAGCACTTTTTAAAGAACCTGCCGGAGGATCTAGAAGATCATGAAGTGCTGCCCTCCACTCATAACCGAGGAAGCCACCTAATTTATTTTGATGACCTCCAAAAACTTGATGTCTGGTTGGAGAATGACTTTTCGCAGGAGAATCTCTTAAGAAGAGTGGGGCTTCTTTGATATCGGAGATTTCTTTATTTCGAGCACGAGCAATAAGAAGAGGTTCTTTCTTTTCTTTGGTCTTCTTATCATCAACCAGGATCTTTTCAGCATTAAAGTAATCGAAAGCTTCAATACTCACATCCAGAATTTCTGCATTTTTCTTTGAACCAAATTTTAACTTGTGAAGATGACGAATAGGATCTTGAGCAATCTTTTTAGCAACGACTAACTCTTTATGACTAAGACCTTCAGATAAGCGCTGAAGCATCGAATAAGTAGATTCTCTTCGCTTACTATTTAGTAAGAGATTATGCTTATCTAAAATGCGAATAGTATCTGCGGGGATGGTATAGACATTGTAGTTTGATGTTAGATCTAGCTCCGGTCTTACAACTTCAAGAATACTTAACAAGTGATAAGAACAGTTTTCATGAAAATAATAATAATCAAAATGAGTCTGACCTAATTCCCAAATGTGATCTACAGCTTCTAGTACTTCTGCAAAAGTTAAATCCAACTCATATGACCATAGATCACGAAACTCATAATTAGAATACTCTCTAATTTTATAATAATACGGGATAGCTGCAAAACGACCTTCAAATCCTCCCATTAAACCTTTGAATGCGTAGAGAACGGGATTATTCTCTCTGGCTTCTGCGGCAAAGTTAATTCCATAATCAAGCATTTCCGTTTCTTTAGAATCTTGATAACGGCTTAAACGAAGAAGCGTATGTCCAAAAGCAGAGTTAGGGTTACCAAGGTAGTAGGAAGAAAAAACAATACTTGCCCGACGAGCAGCTACTTTTTGAAAGAATTCAAAATAAGTTTTGCAACCTGAGTAATCAATCTTAAAAGGAAACCCCAGTTCCTTATTCACCCACTTACTTCTTAAAGGAAACTTACAGGCAGCATCTCCATCCTTAGGTCTCTTCTTCTCTGAGATTTGCTTGATGAGTTCTTCCAGTTCTGCTTGAGGATTGTTTTTCCCTTCCGGGTGAAGAAAAAACTCTTTTCCATCTGCTTGTGATTTATAACCACCGAACAGAGTTTTCTTATAGTGAAGAAGATTATGCCATTTTTTACTTTGGGATAATTCTTTTACATCAGGAGATGCAAGGACAGAGAATGTGAGAGCTGCTAAAAGTAGTTGTAACATGGGACCTGCTTATGATGTGCAGATCCCATTATAAAAATTAGATTCTAGTGTTGCAAGAGCTTGAAGCTACGTTTGAAATGTTATTTGTTAGCTCAAGAGAAGTAGCATCTGTTGTGAAGATTGAAGAATAGTTCGACTTAAGAGCTTTTCCAAACTCTGCAGCGTTCTCACAACCGTAAACTTTAGAAAGACCTACAATAGTTTCACCATTACCACGAGCGATGTCGTTAGCAAGAGCAACTTTATTAGCTTCAACGTAGGCATGAGCAGA
>DATGND010000145.1:0-7700 GCA_035306925.1 Bacteriovoracaceae bacterium
TAGTGCAATCAGGGAAATAAATTTTTGATACTTCAATAACTCGCTCATCGATCTCAACTAAATCAATGCGCTCAATATCTTTGTGCTTAGTAAACTCACGCACAACCCCACCGTCTCCGCCTCCGATGATGAGAACTTTCTTACAGTTGCGACTAACCATGTATGGAATATGAGAGACCACTTCGTGATAAACGAACTCGTCTTTATCAGAAACCATTGTTTTTCCATCGAGAAGCAGGAGGCGACCAACAGACTCAGTTTCTAGAACGTCGATTCTTTGGAATTTAGATTGTTCAGTATGAAGAACTTTCTTAATCTTCCAACCCATTGCAAATTTGTTATGAAATGATTCCTCGACAAACCAATTATCTACATTCATTACGGCCTCCTCTTTGAATGAATTCTATTTATCGCAAATGGGGCCCTTTTGAAAGCTTTTCTGAGGAGCATTAAAGTTTTGACTCCCCCTTTGAGGGGAAAGTGATTATTATGGTGATAAATAGAATAAAAAGGATTCTGGACTATGATTCTTGTAACCGGGGCTACCGGCTTTATTGGTAGTGTAATTGTTCACCAACTTAATCAATTAGGAAAACAAGATATATTGATCTGCGACCACTTCGGTGAAGGGGATAAGTGGAAAAATGTTCGTGGTTTGAAGTTTGCTGAGTTTGTTAGCGTAGAGAAACTTTTTGATCATCCCATCTGGAAAAAGGCAAAAGGCCAAGGTCTGAAGGCCATTTACCATATGGGGGCTTGTAGTGATACCACTGAACTGAATATGGATTTTCTCTACGAGAATAATACGGTCTTCACCAATAAGCTTCTTACTCTTGCTACTCAAAAAGATATTCCTATTGTGTATGCTTCAAGTGCTGCAACTTACGGTGCGGGTGATGAAGGATATATTGATGATCATAAAATTATTCCAACCTTAAAACCTCTTAATAAGTATGGTTGGTCAAAGCAGCTCTCAGATGAATGGATCTTGAAGCAGAAGAAAAAACCAAAGGTTTGGTTTGGAGTTAAGTTTTTCAATGTCTTTGGTCCTCAGGAATATCATAAAGGGAAGATGGCCTCTGTTGTTTACCAAGGTTTTAACCAAATCCTTGATAAAGGGGAGATTAAACTTTTTAAATCCCATAAAGAAGGTTTCAAGGATGGAGAACAACTTCGTGACTTCGTTTATGTCAAAGACGTTGTTCGTGCGATGATTGAGCTTATTGAGGCCGGTAAAAAGAAACCATCTCTTTCCGGAATTTATAATTTAGGAACAGGTAAAGCGCGAAGCTTCTTTGATCTTGCAACTGCCACCTTTAAGGCCATGGATAAAAGACCTAATATCGTCTTCATTGATATGCCGGTAGAGTTGCGCAATCAGTATCAATATTTTACTCAGGCCGATATGACAAAACTTAAAAAAGCTCTTCCTAAGTTTAGGTTTATGGAACTGGAAGAAGCAGTGGATGATTACGTTCGCAATCACTTGCGCCAGGATAGGTACTTATCACTATGAATAAAAGAATTGATGGCTTTAAGCATGCATTAGAAATGCTTCAGGGACTAGATCAAGCAGCGCAAACAAATCTCTTAGCGGAGATAGCTCGCAAAGACCCGGAAATGGCCATCAAGTTGAAACAGAATCTCATCACCTTTGAAGATCTTAAATATCTCACGGTTGATATGATGAGATCCCTCCTTAAAGAAATAGACTTAGAACTCTTAGGACTCGCTCTTAAAACGGCGAGTCCTGATCTTGTTGAGTACGTATGTAATATGTTCTCAACAAGCATGAGAAGAGATATCGAAGAAATCCTTAAAGGACGTCCTCGTCCTTTAAGTGAAGTGTTAGAAGCCCAAGTCAAAATCGTTCAAGTCATGACCCGTCTTCAAGATGAAGGGGTGATTCTTATCGATAAAGATAAGTCATCCGAATGGGTCTAGTTCAAACTGACCCTTGATCTAGAGCTACTTTGGCACCGCTTTCATGCAAACTGCCCCCGACTCATTTAGTATATTATTCCACCTTTTTTCCAACCTCTTGTAATTATTAAGTAAATAGTTGGCACGGTTCATGCTCAAGTAGTGGGCAACAAGACGGGGCCGACTCAAGGATGAGTCAGCAAGCAAGAAGGATCTTACCTCGTCTAGAATGGAACTAGGACGGTTGGTTCTCTAGGATGGATGACCAAAAAGTCAGGAAGACCAAAAACTTTGAGTTGAGGAGAAAGTTATGGAAAAAGCAACACTCGAAAAGTTCAAAAATCTTTTCTTAGAAATCTTATCTGAAGAAGAAGTTTTTGAAGGTCGCCTTTCTCCGGTAGTTTTAGAAGGTGATGAAGTTGATATTGTTTCAGTAGAAAAAGAAAACCAACTCGACTTTAGACTGAGAGCAAGAAACGCCATTTATCATAAAAAAGTTCGTAAATCTCTTCAAAAAATTGAAGATGGTACATTCGGAGAGTGTGAAGATTGTGGAGAAGAAATTTCTTATAACCGTCTTCTAGCACGCCCAACAGCGGACCTTTGCATCCATTGCAAAGAAGCTGAAGAGAAGAATGAGAACCAAATGGTTCATAAAAACAAAAACTCGCTTAAGAATGGAAGAGTTCTCCCAATCGAGAGATTGGAGAAGGGGTATAACAAAGATGAGACAGCTACGAGTAATTACTCCGTGTCTCATATGAGTTACCAGGATATTGTGTAGTGTGTGGGAAGTTTTACAGTGGGGAAAGAGGGCCATTCGGCCCTCTTTTTTTTTACCAAAAGGTACGGCGTACCTTTTAGAGAACGTAGTTGGATAGCTCTTGGATAAGTTGTTGAGAGCGATCAACGAAGCTTTCTTTCTCTTTAGCATCGAGTCCTTGTCCACTTAGAGTGGCGAGGTCTTGCACATGATGACAGATCTTCTCCGCTAGTTCTTTCTTCTCGCCTTTCTCCCAGATTTTCATAGCATTTTGAACAAGAGCATTCTTTGGATTCACCACTAATGTTCTCTTGATCGGCATATTAAAATTATTCTGTCCCATTGAGCGAGTCATTTGCTGGAAGCGCTTCATATTCTCATCAACTTTGAAGTACGCAGTTGAGGAAGAGTTCTTAAGGCTCTTTACATCTATTTCAAGGTTGGCTTCTTTTTCTTTATCTTCACCAATAAGAACTTGTTTGAAGAAGTCTTTAATCTTCATGTCATCAGCACTGGTAGCTTCAGAGAGAAGATTCTCGATTTCTGAGTCAATTGAAACAAACTTGTAGCTTGTTTCCCCAACTTTATGCATCTCTGTGTGTTGCATGAAGTGAGGATCAATATAGTCATCCGTTTCAAGAGTCTGAATACCTTCGGCCAGAAGTTGCTTTCTTAAAGATTCATCCCCACTAAACTTATCAAAGTAGATGTATTTTTCTTTCATCTTCTCTTTGTAAGAATCAGGGATTGAAGCTTGGTATTCATCGAAAGTGACAAGTTTATCTTCAGAATTCTTATAAAGGACAAACTTTCTCATCACTTCATCAAACTTATGATCCTGGATACAGCCATATTTAACGAAAAGAGAGATATCATTCCATACTTCATTGTAGCGTTCTCGATCATTATTGAAGAGTTTCTTGAGAGACTCAGAAACTTTCTTAATGATGTAGTTAGAGATCTTTTTAATATTTGGATCTCCCTGCAGAGCTGAACGAGAAACGTTGAGAGGAATATCCACAGAGTCAATGGCCCCTTTCAGCAATCCAAGGAAATCAGGAATCACATTCTTAACATTGTCTGAAACAAAGACCTGTTTGGAATAAAGTTTGATTCCATTTTCCTGTAGAGGTTTTCCTGGATTTAGCTTAGGGAAGTAGAGGATTCCTTGTAAGGTGAACGGGTGATCAACGTTTAAGTGAAGCCAGAAAAGAGGCTCTTGATCATATGGGAAGAGTTTACGGTAGAACTCTTTATAATCTTCATCTTTAAGAGATGTCGGATCTTTTTTCCATAGAGGAGTTGTCTCGTTAATTTGATCTTTGTTTTCTTCTTTATCCTCACTATCAATGAGATAGATAGGGTAAGGCATAAAGTCACAGTAGCGAGTCAGAGTTTCTCTCAGTTTCCACTTATCTAAAAACTCTTTTGATTCTTCATTGATGTGAAGAGTGATGCGCGTACCAACGACAGAGCGATCAGAATCAGAGAATTCATAATCTGTTTCACCTTCACAGGACCATTTCGCAGCTTTAGCTCCAGGATGCATAGAAAGAGATTCCACTTCTACTTTGCTCGCGACCATGAAAGCGGAGTAGAAACCAAGACCAAATTTTCCGATGATTTCATCTTTTGTGGAAGAATCCCCAGATTCTTTCATCTTTTGAACAAACTCTTCTGCTCCTGAGAAGGCCAGCTGAGCGATGTATTTTTCAATCTCTTCCTCGCTCATACCCAGACCATTATCTTCGATAACGATGGTGTTGTTTTGTTTGTCCAGAATGACTTTTACTTCAGGGGCAGGAACATCGTGACCTTGGCCACGGGCAATAGTGGATCTTTTCGTAATGGCATCACAAGCGTTAGAAACGAGCTCTCTTACGAAAATATCATGTTCTGAATAAAGCCATTTTTTGATAATCGGAAAAATATCATTGGTTTTTACTGAGATAGTCCCTTTACGAGTACTCATAAATCCTCCAAACTCTTAAAATCTTGTCAATTAATTGAAATCCCTCTAAATATGGGGTCATATTTATTAACGTCAAGGTTTGAGATTTTTATGTCTAATAAAATTATGCCTATAACTATTCTGACCACAGGCGGCACTATTGAGAAAATTTACGATGAATACGAAGGTTCCCTGCAAAACAAGGACACCATCGTAAAGAATAAGATTCTTGAGAAACTAAGGCTTCCTTACACTGACATTCAAGTTCACGTGATTATGTCGAAGGACTCCCTATTTATGGACGATAAAGATCGATCTATTATTTTGGAGTTCGTGAAGGCCCATGCTCTCAAGGGCTATCCGATCGTGATACTCCATGGAACAGATACCATGGAAGTAACCGCTAAGTATTGCTTTGAAGCTTTCCCTGAAATCTCAGTACCGGTTATCTTCACCGGGGCCATGAAGCCTCTTGGTTTTGATGATTCCGATGCTCCTCAGAATGTTATTGAGGCGATCTTTGCTACTCAGCTGGTTCAGCCAGGCTACTATGTGACTTTTCACGGTAAGCTTTTTAACGTTCCTAACGTCCGAAAGAATAAACAGAAAAGAACCTTTGAGGAGATTGAATAATGAAAATGTTATTAGTGGCCTTAGCTTTTGTATCGACCCAAGCTTTTGCCTGGGGCCCAACAGGACATCGGACAGTTGGTGAGATCGCAGAAGGAAAACTTAAGTCTTCAACTCTTAAAAAAGTAAGAAAGATCCTTAAAGGTAAAAGTCTTGCTCAAGTTTCTACATGGGCCGATGAAATTCGTTCCGAGCCAGAGACTTATAAGCATACTTTTAGATGGCATTATACAGATTATCCGAAAGGAATGGATAAGCTTGATGAAACAAAATCATCAGGACAGCTCATTACTTCTATTCAAGAACAACTAAAAGTTCTTAAAGATAAAAAAAGTAGTGATGATCAGAAGGAATTCGCATTGAAGTTTCTTGTTCATTTAGTGGGAGACCTTCATATGCCTCTTCATGTTGGAAACGGCATTGATAGAGGAGGAAATTGGTGTCATGTGACTTTCCATGATCAAAAAATGAATCTCCATCATCTGTGGGATGAAGGGATGATTGATTTTACTAAATTAAGTTTTACTGAACTTACTCGTTTGGTTCAAGAAGGGGTGAGTGATCAGGAGTTAAAAGCTTTCACTCAAGGTAGCGTTTCTGATTGGGCCAGTGAGACGAAAGAAATTCGCGATACTGTTTATCCTGCTGAAGCAAACCCTGATAAGAAAAAGAAGAGCGTACATTTTAATTACTGCCACTCGGATGAAAGCAAAGTAAGGACATCCATGAGACCAAAGCTTGGTTATGAATATTCCTATAAATTCATGCCAGTACTGGAAAAACAATTACTCAAAGGTGGGGTCCGTCTGGCCCATCTTCTCAACACAGAACTCTAAGCGCCTGCTTTCTTTGGCATTCAAACGTTAGATCATTGGGCATAAATGATCTAACGTTTTGAAATTACAATAGACAAAATTTCCTAAGTAGTAACTCTTGCAAGATTAGCCGATAATGTATCTAACTAGTTAACTTCAGAGTTCAAAGATTTTTGAACCCTGATGAGGATAGAACATGGACCGGTTCAGACGTTTTACTAAACACACTGCTTTTTTATTAAGTTGCTTGATACTTCTTTCGTCGTGTCTGCAGTCAGACATGCCTCGTGCCTCCAAAGTTTATCAATCAGACGGCGCTAAAAAACCAGATGATTCGAATACAGACACTCCTGCTACCGAAGAAATTCCAAGAGTCGAGTTACGTCATTTAATTCAGCCGAATTTAAAAGGAACCACTCGCTATTCAAATGGAATCGGTCTTAATGGTGGAGGAAGTTATGTTACAAAACTATCTCTTCCTAAAAACTACGCAGGTTATTTATATTTAGCTGGAATTAATGTTTCCTCTTTGATGGAGAGTCACGTTACTGTTCGTTTTCGTTTTGGTCTCAATCGCCATCCCGTTGATGTTCCTGCAACTATTACCCAAGCTCCGGGGATCACCCCGCAAACTAATATTAATGTTCTGGTAATGGACTTAAGAGGGGTTCCTTTCAGGGATCTCATTCTTCCTTATGATCTTTATGACTATAAGGATTATGAAATTGATCCCGTTACACATAAGATTTTAAATACAGAAGATATTATTCAGGACAATTTGGATACCAATCTTTATTGTCGCGGTCTTGCTTTAGAAGATGATCCGACCTTTACCGGAGTAGGGGCCTGTGACGGAGTTCAGGAGCATCCTGGACAACCGGCCGAGGAATGTCTCTATGCTTATGCTCAGGTAGATGATCAATCACTCATTAAAATTTCAAATGGCGAGCAAACTTCTGTAACACCATCTTTCCCTCAGGTGAAGTCAACGATGTCGGCCAATTACTATGCTGACGATATCGCAGATCTGATTTTGAGACCTAGTCTCGATACTATTCCTACAAATCCTACAGACCCTCATCAGTTTAGTTCTTATCTTTTTAGAAATGATGGAACTGATGAAATTCGATTTGATAGTTTTACGGGAATAAATTTTCCTGATGGCTATGAATATCGTTATCGTGGACCTTACCGCCTTAGAAATACTTTAAACTGGCACTTTAACTTTGCTGATCTTGACGGTCCGAAGCGCTTGTTCAGAAAGGGGGCCTGGGTTCATTACGATAGTGCCACTTATGGAAGGTTACCGGATGATCCGGCCATGTCGACTCATTTGAATTATTTTAATCGCCTTTATTATAATTCTTATAAGTATCCTCTCATGACGAAGATGGACCTCAATGCGGGAGTAGGGCATTTAAGTTCCAATGATCTTTACGGACCTAGAAGTGATACCTCTTTAACCATCAGTGGGGAAACTCAATGGATGGACGGATCAAATGCTCGTGCTCAAGGAATTAACTCTTTAGGGGAGCATGTTGGTTCTTGTAATGTGACTTCTACAATTGAAGTTTTAGCAAAAGATGAGAATGGGAATCTATATGTTGTAGCTTCCACT
>DATGND010000146.1:0-2494 GCA_035306925.1 Bacteriovoracaceae bacterium
AATATGGGTATCAAAATCTTTTATCCGCCAGAAGTGGTAACCGATGAGGACATCCACGCGGGCCTTATCATAAAAAGATTTTGTTACTTTAAAAATATACTCTTCTTTAGTCATAGAGGCCTTGAGAGCTTTTCAATTTTAGAGAAAAAACTCTGAATCATGTGTTTGTAACTAAAACCCTGATCAGCAAAAAAGGCTAAATCTTCTTTATCCTGGAAAATAAGTTTATTAAGGCCCTTTAAAATATGGCATTTGCGAGAGTGGGAAAATTCAAAGAACTTTAAAATGGCATATTGAATATAGAGGATGTCATTAACTTTAGCTTCTTGGGCAGATTCAAAAGGAAAAGGTTCAAAGAAAAAGTTTCCATTCTTTCCTTCAAGCATCAGAATACAGCCGAGAACTTGTCCTTCTTTATGAAAAGTAAGAAGCTGCCCATTCATCTCTTTCCAGAAATTGAGAGTTGCTTTATCAAAAGGAAGACCAGGAGGAGTTTCATTTAAATCTGGATATTCTCCCAGTTCAATTTGATGTATTTTATAGAGTTCTTTCCATTGTTTTTTAATTTCTTTCTGTGATTCTTTTTCTAATGTAGCCAGGTACTCTTGATAGTTATTCACTGACCTTGTTAAAGGCAGAAGGTGATAATGATCTTTTTGAAAACTATGCTTCATTCCAGGAAGAGTGGTTTCAGACAGGTGCTTCGGATTAAAAAGATTGTAGGACACAATATCTTCACGACTTAAATAATTTTCCAGAATGCTTTGAATCTTTTTATGACCAGAAAGACCTGCTTTCTGATTGAAAACACCCATGCCAATGCTGGTCCCTGCTAGGTTCCAGTCAAGTTGCTTCCAGTGAGTATAATCTTTATTCCAGAATTTGAGTTTTTGAGAAAAGCTTCGACAATCAATATCCAAAAATTTAAGTCCTACATGAGCAAAACCAACGGGCATATTATGTGAGGGACCAAAGAAAAGATAATAGGTGAACATCTCTCTTTCAGGAGCAGTGTCGTGCTTTCTAATGAGAATATTGAAATGGGGAATTTCTTCTTCCAAAAGATACTCAATACTAGGAAGAAATTCTGAATCTATCTCGTGAATGGAGTGATACTGTTGCACCATTAACATAGGTTCAATTGTGAAGGAAATCCTTCACACAGTCAAAGAACTAAAGTTTGATTTCTCGTGCGCAATAAGGGCAAAGCTTCCAAAATTGAGCATCGAGGGTTCTTCCACATGCACAAGTTATATTAGTTTCAAAATCATCTAAGGAATCCCCAAGAACAAAAATATCTGCTCTCATGGCCCTGATGGTAAGAGAGTTGGCCACATAGCCTCCGGGAATAAGAGGATCAGGTTTAAACATGGCCGGTGAAATCTTTTCATCAACTCTGATATTGACCTTAATGTCTTCCCTGCGATCAAGATCGAAGTTGGGCTGTTCAATATGGTTTTGAATTTTTTTTATTTCATCTAATAGTGAATCAGGATTTTTTAAGTCCTTCATTTTGGGCTCCATCGCATTTCTAACATCGCAATAATTTCACGAATCGAACGATTGTGTTCATTAAACCATTTCCATGGAGGAGGTTTAATATTATCAAACTCCCTCAAAAAGAAGATCCCCTGAGGGCCCATTTCTTCTATGGTTCTTAAAGTCCATTCTACAACCTCTGGATGTTTAGAGTAGAGAAGATTCTTTAATACTTCGAGAAAGCTGTACTCAAGACGTCTACCTTGTTGTTGGTGGTAGGCCAGAATATGTTTTCTCGCCCCATTGATAGCGAAAACCAGAATTTCTGGATCAGGATTATTCCGCAAAATATCCAGTAAGGGGTCTGCAAAAGCAGGGTAAAAGGTCATAGAATGCTCCACCAAGCAAATGACTTTTTTTAATTCAATAGGGTTTGTTGTTTCTTTCAAGGCATTCTCTAAGTGCTTGAGTTCTGAAGGATCATAACGGCGTAAACCTCTTCCTCCAGCTGTGAGATCACTCAATATACCTTGGTAAATTTCCTCAATATTCATGGATGAATTATCCCTTTAAACCTGTTTCTTGTAAAATTTACGCTTACTTATCACTAGGGATTAACTCTTTGTTTTCAGTGGGAAGTCCCTGTGATATAGTGCGCCGGATGAAAACGCTTCTTATTAACTCCATTTATCGTGCGACCGAAGGTGAGGGAATCCACATTGGGACTCCGCAAATCTTTGTGCGCTTTCAAGGCTGCCATGTGGGGTGCGTGAATTGTGACACGAAAGAATCCTGGGATTTTGATCCTGCCCACACAATGGAACTTGATGAAGTGATGGAGAAGGTAGAAGTCCTTTCTCAGGATATCATCAAAAGAGTTTCTATCACTGGTGGGGATCCTCTTCATCCTTCACATGTCCCTTCACTCATTGAACTAGTAAAGGAACTTAAAGCGAGAAATTATTTTGTAAACATTGAAGCTGCCGGAACAAGAATCGTTAAAGACGTTTTTGAT
>DATGND010000147.1:0-4770 GCA_035306925.1 Bacteriovoracaceae bacterium
TTATCATTGCTACCAATAGCGCAAGCACTATGGTGCCCAGTGGAAAGACTTACAATAGTCTCCCCTATAGAAAACGGATTCTCAGGTAGTGTTAATGCCCCTAGCTGATCTTCAAAACTACTTGAATAAGTATTATCGTGGATATTGAAACCTTTGCATTTAATTTGATCATCAGTATAAACACAAAGACTACTTTCAGAAGCCACTAAACCTTTAGCTCCCCCTATGGAAGTTGTCTGTGGAGGAGATGATAGATCATCAAAATCACGACACATGACCTCTTCATCAGTGGTCAACAGACATAATTCCCCTTCATAATTCGCTATTTCTTTAATCGTTTTTCCAAAGAATGGATTACTTAAATCAGCTGTATCGGAATTGTAATGAATATAAGAAGTACCTGAATTAATATCTGCACAAGACAGAACGGTTATAGAACTGGGCACTTCTGCTTCCGCACAGACCACTCCATTAGCTACAGATATTTTTTTTATAAAAGGTTTATTTCCCCCTACACTAGCATCCAAACGAGGGGCCCAAACTCCTGATGTTTTACAGTAAAGCTCCTCATCACTATTGATAATACAAATATCATCTCCGGCGTGATCAACAGCTAAAACGAGATGTTCTGCTGTATCGACCTTTCGAGGATAATCAGTCCAACAATAAAGAGATGAGTTTTGAACACCACAAACTTGATGTCCATTCACAGAAAGTGAACTAAAGCCTTTACGATCACTAATCTCCGAAGGAGCAAATTCCAGACTATGTTTTTCCCATTCCTTAATAGAAGTGCTGTCTTGATAGCCAAACTGCCCTTGAAGATAAAGATGCTCTGGTGAGTAGTAGGACAATAATATCCTTGAAATCGAAATATTAAATGTAGCCGGATCTGGCGGTGTTGCAGGAGGCGCAGGAGGTGCAGCCGGTGTTGTTGGTGGAACAGGGGTCTGAACCACACTATTTACTTGAACAAAACTCTCCTTACCTGAGCAAGCACAGATTCCTATCAAGATTATAAAGACGAGAAATATTCGATTCATTATTTCTTTTCGGCAGGTATGCGTCATGTATTTAAAATAATTAAAAATTATTTGAATTCGGATAAAACTATTCTAACTGCCTCACTTTAATGTTGATGAGATGATTTTGGCACTCATCTCCAAAGATATGTATCTTCTGGAGGGTTAAACTTCGGAAATAATGAGAGTATGACTCTGAGCATTTGAAAAAAAACTCTGAAATTATTATTTCACACTCAAGAGAGGCAGTTAGAAAACTATTGAGATAAGCACCCTAACCTTATAAAACTATTGTAAACCAAACTCAAGTTTGATACACCAAACAACATGACAAAAACAATTAAGAACATCGTCTACCAAATCCACCTTTGGTCAGGTCTCATTACGGGAATCTTCATTTTTCTCATCTGCTTGAGTGGAACAATTCTCACTTTTGAAAAAGAATTTCATGCTTGGAACAATCCGGGTGAAACCCGCTATATTGATCCCACCATTACCAAAAAAAGTATTCAGGAACTCACTATTCCCCTTGCTGAATATGGACAGATTACTCGAGTAACAACTCAAGGCGATACCCTTCCCTATATCTTTAATATTAAGACCTCTAAAGAAGATCGTCGGGGTAAAAACTTTTTTGTAGATCCAACGAATGGTGAAATTCTTAATGATCCATTTCAAAAACCTGGAATCATGATGTTCTTTTTTAGACTACATCGTTGGCTCTTAGGTGGTCCTGATAGTATTGGTAAAGTGGTTGTTGGTATCAGCACAATTGTTTTTGGTCTTCTCTTAATTTCTGGTTTTTATCTTTGGTGGCCAAGATCTAAAAGACAACTCTTCAATGTTCTTACCATTAATTTTTCAAACTCAAAGAGAATGATCTACGACCTTCATAACACTCTGGGGTTCTACTCACTAATTCCTTTAATGGTGATGACTCTCACGGGACTTTGCTGGTCCTTTGAATGGTATCGCAATGGTCTTTCCTCTGTTTTAGGGGCCCAAGTTTTTGGTGATCGTCGAATAGAAAACATCGAAGTTACTCCAAGAGAACAGAAACTAGATATTGAAACTCTTATCTCTGCTGTTAATGAAAGACTTCCTTATGAAGGATCTGTTTCTCTGCAGCTCAGTAATAATCCTAAAGCCGCCTACGTTGCGAGAAAGACTCCGGCTTCCGGTCTTTTATTCACGGATATCGTTCAAATCGATCCTTATGATAAAACCATTATCAGTGAGAAACTTTTCTCTGAGAGAAAGTTTGGAGACCAGATATCAAGTCTAATCCGTCATCTCCATACTGGAGAATTCTACGGTCTTATTTCTAAAATCATTTATTTTATAACCTGTTTTATTGCCACTACTCTTCCTATTACAGGAACACTCATGTGGCTGAATAAGTTAAAGAAAAAGAAGAAGGCATTATGAAAAAAACCGTTATTTTATGCTCGCTACTTTCGCTTCCAGCGATAGCTCAAGAGAACCTTCTCCCAATCGAAGTAGAAGGTGC
The DNA here is from genome assembly GCA_035306925.1 of Bacteriovoracaceae bacterium. Lineage (GTDB taxonomy): Bacteria > Bdellovibrionota > Bacteriovoracia > Bacteriovoracales > Bacteriovoracaceae > Peredibacter. The sequence continues at coordinate 2,533 of DATGND010000147.1, forward strand.
AGTACCAGACCGTTCAGAAGATAAAATCTCAACCTATAAAGATTTTGGTAAACGATCTGCCACTGATATGCGCACTCTGTTTCAAGAAACTCAATCAATTTCAGTGGGCGGAGGAGCTTCTAATACTCAGAAAATGTATGTACGTGGAGTTGAGGACGTCAACCTCAACATCCAGGTGGATGGGGCGAGACAAGGAAACCACGTTTTTCACCACCAAGGAAACCTTTTCATTGATCCGGAGAACATCAAATCCATCGAAGTAAGGCCAGGTACCGCCAGAGCTGATGATGGTTACGGTTCCATTGCTGGTGCAGTGATTATGAAAACGAAAAATGTTTTCGATTACACTACAGAAGATAAAACTTTCGGTGGTAATGCAAAGGCCACATACTACTCAAATCAGCGCTACACTCGCCCTTCCCTCACTCTCTTCTCAAAGTTAAGTGATAACTTTGGTGTTGTTGCTCGCGGTAACTTTGTTGAGGCCAATGAATATGCGGCCGGTAACGGTGATGTGATCAAGGGAACTAATGAAAGACTTTTATCGGGTCAGGTAAAGTTCTCAGGTCGCGGAGAGAAGTTCACTTATGATGTGAGTGTAGAGCATGTTGAAGATAAAGGTCTTCGTCCGCAACGTGGTAACTTTGGTTACAATGAGGAAATTCAAGAACCACTTCAAAAACAAACTTCAAAACGCACTACTTATACAGTTAACGGTCTTTATGTTCTTAATCCCAAGTTTGCTAATATTGAAGGGAATGCTTATCACTCTCTTTCAACCATTGAACGAGGAAGCTTTGGTAAGTCTCAAGGAAGTGGTGCTACCTTAGCTAACACCATGGAGTTTAAAGATCATCGTGTTAAGTTTGGTACAGACCAGTACTATGTAAAGTCCATGGCTTCACAAGGTGAAGAAACGGCCCATAACCAAGGTCTTTTCCTTCAAAACCAATTCAAGGGCATTAATAAACTTACTGTTGATTATGGAGCTCGCTTCGATATGAATAGCTTCAAAGACATCAACAATAAGGAACTTAATGATACTGGTTTTTCTCCTAACCTAAGACTTGAATACTGTGCCATCTGGAATATCTGTACCTTTGCTGGATACTCTGAAACTTTTAGAGGGGTAATGCCGGTAGAAACTTTCCTGATGCATGAGGGTGTTGTTTATCCAAAAAGACTTGAACCTGAAAAAGGGATTGCTCGTGAGATTGGATTAAACTGGAAGAATACTTTCCATAAAGCTCAAATCAGCTTTTATAAAAATGATATCATCAATTTCATGTATCATATCCGTCCTCGTAACAACCCAAGTCTTCCTCCTCTATCAAGAGTAAATGAGGGCGTTCTACGCACTCAAGGGTATGAAACAAGTTATGAGTTTAATCATCCAAGGTACTTCAGATTCAGAGCAGCTTATACCGTTGTTCACCCTGAATTCAATGGTGCTCAGCTTGATCAATCAATGGGGCACGGAACAATCCTTGGTAACACTCTTCAACTCTCTCTTTCAAAAGATATTGAAAAGTACGGTCTAACTCTTGGTGCGAGCTATCGCAATGTTGAAGAAGTTGAAGGTGAAACAATCACTAAGCCAACTTTTCAGGTTACCGATATTTGGGTGAACTATAATCCAAAACAACTTAAAGACTGGTCATTTAACTTGTACGTGGCCAACCTCTTTGACAAAACTTATCAAGACCATGCTTCTTTCTTTGCGGCCAACAGCTATCAGCCGCTTTATAACCCGGGTCGCGATATTCGCGTCTCAGCAACTTATAGTTTCTAAGTCATGTCATAAAAAGGGCCCAAGAAATTGGGCCCTTTTCTTTAGATTTCATCTTTTCTTTTAAACTCTATACTCAGGCCCATGGATTCTGTTCTAGCTGCACGCTCGATAATGGGTATTTCTTTAGGCTTTCATATCGTCTTTGCGGTTGTGGGGATGGTGATGCCTATACTAATGAGCCTTGCTCACTATCGCTGGCTTAAAACAAAAGATAAGGACTATTACACCCTTACTCGTTGGTGGATGAAGGGTCTTGGAATTTTTTTTGCTACTGGTGCGGTTTCAGGCACGGCCTTAAGTTTTGAATTAGGTCTTCTCTGGCCTGGCTTCATGGTGCACGCCGGTCCCATCTTTGGAATGCCTTTTTCCTGGGAAGGTACCGCGTTCTTTTTAGAAGCTATATTTCTTGGACTTTATCTCTATGGCTTTAATCATTTAAAACCTTG
>DATGND010000148.1:0-2269 GCA_035306925.1 Bacteriovoracaceae bacterium
TTATGACGAATTTTATAAAAGAGATCCCGGGCAATGATAGAACATTCCTGATCGAAATCACCTTTATCAAAAGCTTCATGCATCTCTCGCCTAATATTCATCTTGAGATCCCAAAGCTCTTCTCTTGAATAGCTTGAAAAGTGGTCCTTATCCAGGTTCTCCACATCCCTTTGATCCCAAGGACATTGCCCCCAGGCCGCAAAGCTCACTAGTGTCAGTAGACTAAACGTCTGTATAGTTTTTAAACAATTCATCTGTGTAACCCCCAGATATAACCTTGTATTAAAGTCAGATATGATGGATGGTGCAAAATTAATGCCTAGAGAATTTTTATGGAGATTATCTAAAGCTTTGATATCATATTTCGTGCATGAACAATCAATTTATACCTATAAGACTCTCAACTTTGCAGCCCGATATTCCTTTGGGATTTCTTCTCTTACTTAAAGTAAACAATCAATACATTAAGTACATTCTTCCAGAAGATCCTATTGATAAACCGAGGTATGAAAACCTCAGGAGCAAGAAGGTCAAAAAAGTTTATATTCAGTCCAAAGACGAGCGTCTCTATCAGCGTTTCATTGATAAATGCTTAAACTTCGATGAAAACTCGGACGTGCAAGAGATGACAAGAGTTGTAGCGGGTATCGCTGCTGACTCTATTGAGAGTATTTACGCGGAACCGGATTCAATGTACGCATTAGCACACTCTGAGAAAGCGGCTAACTCTATTCTTAATGCTACAAAACTTAATCCAGAGGTTTTAAAAGAACTTTTTAATCTTGAGTCTGAAGATGACATCTCGATTAACTGTGCCATCTGTACTTGTTCAACTGCGATTGCTCTCGCTAGATATATCAAGCTTGATGAAGAGCTCGTTAAAAATATTGCGACGGCTTCTCTTCTTTGTGATATTTCTCTGCCACGTCTTCATGCCAACTATCAAACATTCTTCACAAAAGAGTTAAGTGATTTTACAGAAGAAGAGCTTCAGGCCTATAAAGAACATCCAACTCGATCTGCAGAATTTCTTCAAAGTATTCCGGGAATCAATTCGATAGTTCTGGGAATTATTGCTAATCATGAAGAGAAGATAAGCGGCAAAGGTTTTCCGAGAGGTACTAAGAAACTCACCATGGAAGAGAAAATTGTTTCTTTAAGTAATCGTTACGCTCTTTCCATTATTGGACATAAAATTCCTAAGGAACAAGTTTTTAAAGATTTATTTATTAACGAGATCGGTTCATATGATCTTGAACTGATGAACATTCTTAAAAAGTTATTGGAAGCTTAGAAATGATTGACACTGAAATTTTACAAGGATTTTGCGAAGAAACTCAAACTCTCTTAGATCAACTCACTGAAATTACCGATGAATTTGAAGAAACTAACGATGTAAAACTGCTTGAACATTTTGGCCAGGTAATTGACCGAATCATGGGAGCGGCCTATACACTGGAACTCCAGGAAATTGGAAGATTCTGTGAACTCGGAAAAAAAATTGGTTATAAAGCAAGTCAGGCAACAGATCAAAAGCTCATAGAACTTGCAGGTCCGATCCTTGCGGACACAACCGAGATTTTACAGGCCATGGTTTCTGGTCTCATTAAGAAAGAAACCGTTCCTGCTCAGGAAGCCCTCAATGCTTTTAGAGATCGTCTAAGATGGTTTCTTGAAAAGTTTCAAGATATAGAAAGGGCCACCACAGACTCTTAGAGCTGATCCTTACTTTTTTTATCTCCAATATATTTAAATCGGGGGATTATTTTACCGTCCACTTCGACGGTCTCGACAAACATACTCAAAGGTCTGATCCAGATGCTACCTTCCGGATTATCATAAAGGCACTCATAGACTACCATCCATTCCAAAGTCTCTGAGTGCTTTCCCAAAGAAAGGATCCGATAGTTTTTACCTTTATAATGCTGATAAAGCCCACCTATAACTAAGTCCTGCATGTTTCTATTCCTTTGAATAGAAAACGATTAACTCAAATTAGGCCAATGAACAAGGATGATTATGAAATCCATAATCATCCCGAACTCTCATTAATAAACACCTTTATCGCTTCGAAGATTTCTTAGCTTTTCAACAAAGCGTGGAGGCATGAGATTAACAATCATATCAAATGAATTTTTAATGGCCCCTTGATCTCTTACCTTTTCCTGTAGTTCCAGGAATGCTTCACCCATTTGTCTGGCCTCTTCCTCAGAGAAAACTTTGCGGGCCTCATCAAAGATTGTCGTTTCCTCATCACTGATGTGGTGAA
>DATGND010000149.1:0-6256 GCA_035306925.1 Bacteriovoracaceae bacterium
ATTTCATCAATGATCTTCCAAAGGGAATCATGACTCCAATCGGAGATCGTGGCTTGAGACTTTCGGGCGGACAGTCTCAGCGTCTGACGATTGCGCGAGCTTTCCTCAAAAATAGAGATGTTCTGCTGTTTGATGAAGCGACGAGTGCTTTGGATAACGAGTCTGAAAAAATCGTGCAAAAAGCCCTGGAAAAAGTGGCCGGCCATAAAACAGTGATTGCTGTGGCCCATCGACTTTCTACTCTGAAAGATTATGACATGATTGTTGTAATGAAAGAGGGAGTAGTGGTGGAAAAAGGCAACCATGAAGAGCTTATTCAGCACAATGGTGAGTACCGAAAACTCTACGAATTATCGCAAAAAGACTAAGTAGAATGATCAGTTAAACTTTTCTTAGCATTTTACTTAGTCACCCCCTGTTTCTTTTGATAAAATTTCCTCGATTATTTCTTATCGAGGAGTTGCGTTGTGTCAGAACAAAACCTAAAGTCTATGGCCGATCTGGTGGCCCACTCAAAACATCGTGGTTTTATTTTCCAAAGTTCCGAAATTTACGGAGGCTTGGGATCTTGTTGGGATATGGGCCCTCTAGGCGTTGAATTAAAAAATAACATCAAGCAGGCCTGGTGGCGTGCGATGACTTATAGAGATGATATTGAGGGTGTTGATGCTGCTATTCTTATGCATCCTGATGTATGGCGTGCATCTGGACACGTGGATAATTTCACAGACCCTCTTGTGGATTGTAAAGCATGTAAGGCCCGCTTCAGAGCTGACAATATTGATCTTACTGCTCCTTGTAGTAACTGTGGCGCCAAGGATTCATTTACAGAGCCAAGAAACTTCAACCTGATGTTCCAGACTCATATGGGACCTGTTCAAGAATCAGCTTCTGTTGTTTATCTTCGTCCAGAAACTGCTCAAGGAATTTTTGTAAACTTCACTAACGTTCAGCAAACCATGAGAAGAAAACTTCCATTCGGTATTGCTCAAATTGGTAAAGCTTTCCGTAATGAAATTACTCCAGGTAACTTCATTTTCAGAACTCGTGAGTTCGAACAAATGGAAATGCAATATTTCATCAAGCCAGGAACTCAAGCTCAAGCGATGGAGATGTGGAAAGAAATTCGTTGGAACTGGCACATTGAAAATGGTCTTCGTCCTGAGAAGCTTCGTTGGAAAGAACACGAAGAGCTTTCTCATTATGCTGATGCCGCTTTTGATATTGAGTATGAATTTGCTCACGGCTGGGGAGAGATGGAAGGGATTCACTCTCGTACAGACTTTGACCTTCGTAACCATCAGGAATTCTCTAAGAAGAATCTTCAGTACGTTGATCAAATGGATGGAAATAAAAAATACATTCCATACGTTCTTGAGACTTCAGTAGGATGCGACCGTTGTATGCTTGCCATCATGAGCGATGCTTACAGAGTCGAGAATCCAGGTGATGCAGAAAAAGAAAGAGTTGTAATGCGCTTCAAACCAAGCCTTGCTCCAATCAAAGCAGCTGTTATGCCATTGATGAAAAAAGCTGAGCTTGAAGCACCTGCTATGGCCCTTCTTAGAGATCTGCAAAAAGACTTTAAATGTGAATATGACACTGCAGGTTCAATTGGTAAGCGTTATAGAAGACAAGATGAAATTGGAACACCTGCTTGTATTACTATCGATTACGATACTCTAACTGATCAAGCTGTGACTGTGCGTGATCGCGATACCATGGCTCAAGAGCGTATTGCCCTTGATAAAGTTAAGTCTTATTTAAAAGATAAGTTCTCTCTATAAGATAAAAGGGATAGTCACATGACGACGAAATGGGTTTATAAATTTTCGGCACAACTAACTGACGGTAATAAAGACATGAAAGGGCTTCTTGGCGGTAAAGGTGCAAACCTTGCTGAGATGTGCTCAATGAAATTATCTGTTCCTCCGGGATTTACTGTTTCAACTGAAGCTTGTCTTGACTTCTATAAAACCAATCGAGAAATAGCTCCAGCTATCCGTGAGCAGGTACTGGAAGCTCTTCAATGGGTGGAAGGACTGACTGGGAAGAAGTTTGGGGATGTTGAAAATCCACTGCTTTTCTCTGTTCGTTCAGGTGCTCGTGCTTCGATGCCAGGAATGATGGATACGGTTTTAAACCTAGGTCTTAATGATCAAACTGTTCAGGGACTGGCCAAGAAAACTAATAACCCACGTTTTGCATGGGACTCTTACCGTCGTTTCATTCAAATGTACTCAAACGTTGTCCTTGGAGTGAACACTTCTATCCTTGAGGCGAATCTGGAAGACTTAAAAGAAGCTCGTGGAGTTCATCTTGATACGGAACTCACAGCTAAGGATCTTGAGGAACTGGTGAGTGTTTATAAAGCGGTCCTTCGTGAAGATCACGGAATCACTTTCCCACAAGAGCCAATGGAGCAATTGTGGAAGGCCATCGCAGCAGTATTCGGTTCATGGAATAACAACCGTGCGATGAGATACCGTGAAATGCACAACATTCCTCATGATTGGGGTACGGCCGTTAACGTTCAATCCATGGTATTCGGTAACATGGGAGATGATTGTGCCACAGGTGTTTGCTTTACACGTGACCCATCTACTGGAGAGAAAAAGTTCTTCGGAGAGTTCCTGGTTAATGCTCAAGGTGAAGACGTGGTAGCCGGAATCCGTACTCCGCAGCCAATCAATGATGATTCAAAGAATGAAACAAATAAGAATCAAAAAACTTTAGAAGAAGTTATGCCTAAGGCCTATGCCGATTTAGTGGCTGACTATAAAATGTTGGAAGAGCATTACAAGGATATGCAGGATATTGAGTTTACCATTGAAAATGGAAAGCTTTGGATCCTTCAAACTCGTAATGCTAAACGTACAGTAAATGCTGCTCTTAAAGTAGCAGTGGATTTAGTAAGTGAAGGGCTTATCACTAAGCAGGAAGCGGTTCTTCGTATTAACCCTGAAGACTTAAACCAACTCCTGCATCCTCGTCTTGATCCGAAAGCTCCTAAGAACCTTATCGCTACCGGACTTCCTGCCAGTCCAGGTGCAGCTTCTGGCCAGATGGTTTTTGAATCTAAAGTGGCCGAAGAATGGTCTAAGGATGGAAAGAAAGTGGTTCTTGTTCGTGCAGAAACTTCTCCAGAAGATATTGGAGGAATGGCCGCTGCGACAGGAATTCTTACAGCTCGTGGAGGAATGACTTCTCACGCAGCAGTGGTTGCTCGCGGTATGGGAAAACCTTGTGTAGCTGGATGTTCCAGTCTTGTGATTAACGAGAAAGCTAAAACTATGACTGTTAAAGGTAAAGTCTACCATGAGGGCGACTTCATTACTTTTGATGGTGCTAATGGTGAAGTGTATGAAGGACTTGTTCCTACTATTGAAGCTGCCATTAATGATGACTTTGCAACTTTCATGGGCTGGGCCGATGAGTTCCGTCGCCTTAAAGTAAGAACTAATGCTGATACTCCTGAAGATTCAAAAGTAGCAGTTGAATTTGGTGCTGAAGGTATTGGTCTTTGTCGTACAGAGCATATGTTCTTTGCTCCAGAAAGAATTCTTGCTGTAAGAGAAATGATCTTTGCTGAGAATGAAGCTGATCGCAAGAAAGCCTTAGCAAAACTTCTCCCGTTCCAGCGTGATGATTTCTACGGCATCTTTAAAGAGATGAATAATTTACCGGTTAATATCCGTCTTCTTGATCCACCTCTGCATGAGTTCCTACCTCAAACAGCAAAAGATCAAGAGGAGCTGGCCAATTCTCTTGGGATTACAGTCCAGGAAATTATAGAAAGAAAAGAAGCTCTTCACGAGTTCAACCCAATGCTGGGGCACCGTGGGTGTCGTCTTGCAGTGACCTATCCTGAAATTTATCTCATGCAGGTAAGGGCTATTATAGAAGCTGCTCTTGCTGCTCAGGATGAAGGTATAGTTGTGACTCCTGAAATTATGATTCCTCTCACAACCGAACTTCGTGAATATGAAATGATTCAAGTTGAGTGTAAGGAAGAAATCGAAAAAGTTTTTAAAGAGAAAGGTAAAACGATTAAGTATAAAATGGGAACTATGCTTGAACTTCCTCGTGCTTGTATTACAGCAGGAGAAATTGCCACCGCAGCAGAGTTTTTCTCATTTGGTACCAACGACCTGACTCAAACGACTTTTGGTCTTTCTCGTGATGATGCTGGTAAGTTCCTTCCAACTTATACGGCGAAATCAATTTATCCAAGAGACCCATTCGTTGCGATTGATCAGACTGGTGTTGGTTTCTTAATGAAACACGCCGTGACTGAAGGTAAGAAAGCGAATCCAAAGCTGCATACAGGTATTTGTGGAGAGCATGGAGGAGAACCAACTTCTGTTGAGTTCTGTCACTCTCTTGGTCTTGATTACGTGAGCTGTTCTCCGTTCCGGGTACCAATTGCCCGTCTTGCAGCCGCTCAAGCTGCTATTAGAGCAAATGGATAAAATTAACTCTCTTATTATTGACCACCTACCACGAGGGCCTATGGATGCCCTGGCGGTAGGTGTTGTTGATTTCAAAGCGAAACGTTTTCAAACCACCGAAGCAAGTTTCTATGAAGGGGAACTTTATTTTCATGAAGAATCCTTCCTATGGTTTGATCTGGCTTCTGTAACTAAGCCCCTTACTAATTCTCTTTCATATTTTTTAAGACCCGAGCTTTTTACTGATGAGATGGTTCTGTGCCTCAATCACCGAGGAGGACTGCCGAGTTGGGGGAGGCTGTCTAAAACTGATTGGCGGGAACAAATTTTATCTTATCCGATTAAAGAATCAGAAACGCTTTACTCTGATTTCTCTGCTCTTAGAGTAATGCTGGAACTACAAAAGCAAGGAATTGATCAGCATCAGTTAGTAAAACCGATCTGGGATCAAGAACTTTGTTTTTGGAAGGATGTTCCGGAAGATTATGAGATTGTTTTAAACAGTATGAGACAAGTGGTTCATGATCCTAATGCTCTGGTGATTGATGAATTTTGTTCTCACGCAGGTCTTTTTTCTACCATCAATGGTCTTTGCCAAACTCTTTTAAACTATCAAGCTAAAACAAGCTTTATTGAGAGGATGAAAGATCATAATGAACATCGTTTTTACAGCGGTTGGGACCGGGTTCTTAATCCTGAAAAAACTCTCGCTGGTGAAGGTTGCGGTAAACATACTTTTGGCCACTTAGGTTTTACCGGAACCAGTGTCTGGATTGATCCGGATAAGATGCTCGGACATGTGATTTTATCTAACGCTACAAAACATCATTGGTTTGATAAAGAAAATCTCAATGAGTTTCGAAGAAGCGTAGGTAGGATTATCTGGGCTGAGTAAACGTAGCTTAGCAAAATTCTCTTTGGCTTAAATTCAGTTATATTTCTTTCTTTTCCTACTTATTCTTCATGAAGAATATAAGGAGAAAACAATGAAAGCACTCGTCTATCAAGGTCCAGGAAAGAAAGAATGGACAGAAGTTAAAAAGCCTGAGATTTCTAAAACAACAGATGCCATTGTTAAAATCACTAAGACTACGATCTGTGGAACAGATTTACATATTTTAAAAGGGGATGTTCCCGCTGTAACAGCAGGAAGAATTCTCGGACATGAAGGAATCGGAATAGTTGAAGAAGTTGGTGAAGGAGTGACCAATTTCAAGAAAGGCGACCATGTTCTTATTTCTTGTGTTACCTCCTGTGGTAAGTGCAATTACTGCAAAAAACAACTCTATGCTCACTGTGAGGATGGAGGTTGGATTCTCGGACACAAAATTGATGGAACTCAAGCCGAGTATGTGCGTATTCCTCATGCGGATAATAGTCTTTATCACGTTCCTGACGGAGTAAAAGAAGAAGCTCTCTTGATGTTAAGTGATATTCTTCCTACAGGTTTTGAAATCGGAGTTCTTTCTGGGCAGGTAAAGCCTGGAGACTCAGTAGTCATCGTCGGAGCTGGTCCAGTGGGAATGGCAACCCTTCTGACGGCCCAATTCTATTCACCTTCTCGAATCATTCTCGTGGATCTCGATGAGTCTAGGCTCAAAGTAGGGTTTGAACTAGGAGCTACAGATGTCATCGATTCCAGTAAAGAAAATGTGGTGGAAGCTATCATGAGGTTAACAAATGAAAAGGGAGTTGATGTCGCTATAGAAGCGGTGGGAATACCTGCTACTTTCGAAATTTGTCAGAAAATTATTACGCCAGGTGGACATATTGCGAACGTCGGTGTTCACGGAAAGAGTGTGGAG
>DATGND010000150.1:0-2435 GCA_035306925.1 Bacteriovoracaceae bacterium
GCTGACGTATATAATGCCCTTACAGAAGAAGGCATTATGATGAACCAGACAGAGAACCCATTCTTTGATGAATATGGAATTAAAAATATCTATGACAATATGAGAAAAGTATTTCCTATTGTGAATTCTTTCACGGCTCCAATGCCAATTTACCCTGGTGTTTATTGGACCTTTGGTTTTTCTTCTAAGAAGTACAAAGGTTCTGACCTCAATCCTGCGAAGATGGCCTATATGGAAAATCTTCAGAGAAGCTTGAAATGGTATAACATGGACTGGCATAAAGGATCTTTCTACATTTCAAACTTTCATAAAAGAATGATTGGGCAGGAGTAATATGACTGAGCCTCGTTTAATTAAAGAAGTTGAAGGATTAGAAACAGGCAAGCCGTTTATTGGCACCCAGTACGCTGAAGCCATCTACTCTCACTCAACACACATCATCGGTTTTTGCTTTGATGGTACAACTTCTTTCCGTCCTGGAGCTCGCTTTGCTCCAGGAGCTATCCGTGAAGCAAGTTATGGACTTGAGGATTACTCCCCTTACCTGGATAAGGATACTCAAGACTACAATATCATCACTATGGGAGATCTACCGATCTATCCATCTAAGTGGCATATCACTAATGATTTTTTCATGGAGATGGTTAAGGATCTGGATCTTAAAAAAGATGAGATCAAATTTGTCACTTTAGGTGGTGAACACTCTATTTCTTACGGTCCTATCGTTAAGTACCTTCAGGATTATCCTGATCTGGTTGTGCTTCACCTGGATGCCCACACAGATCTTCGTGATGGTTACTTAGAGGAAAAGTATTCTCACGCTGCTATTATTCGTCGTGTGTTAGATCACTTCACTCCAAAGAATCGTCTTATTCAGTATGGAATTCGCTCAGGTCCTCGTGAGGAATTCCAGTGGATGAAGGAAAATAAAACTTTGGCGACTTCGCTTAAAGAGTGTTGTGAATGGCTAGAGGCCCTTCCTGATGACCGTCCTATCTATATGACACTCGATCTTGATTTCTTTGACCCTGGTTTTTTCCCAGGAACAGGAACTCCGGAAGCAGGCGGAGAGGACTTTCATGGCTTTATGAAGATTCTTAAAATCCTAGATCGTAAAAACTTTGTAGGAGCGGATATCGTAGAACTTGCTCCTATGCTTGATGCCACTGGAAACTCTTCTTGTTTTGCTTCTAAGGTCGTGCGAGAAGTATTGTTGGCACTTAACTAACAATTTTACGGGTCTAAGTAGGCAATTTTTCGCTTAGACCCATTCACCTTACTCTCATAACCCCTTGTAATTATATAAATCCTCAATTCTTCCTTTTATTTACTTTTGAAATTTCTTACGCATCACTGAAAATAACCAAATAATTCCATTACTCATAAAAGGTGGATAGAAAATGGCAGCCGTAAAGAAACAGTCCCGACTTGAAAGTAACAAAGAGGCCCGAAGAGTCTTGAATAGACATGGGGTTGATCTTACCTACTGCCAGTATAGTTGCAGCGGAAGAGAGATCCGCCTGACAGGAACTCTTTTACGTTACGCCGGCGGAGACTTCAAAGCCAGTCAGATTGAGACTATGATTTATGACTTTCAAAGACTTTTACCGGGATTTGTTATTGTGGGCGAACTAGATAACTGGAGCTTTAGTTCTGAGCACATCAATTATCACGGAAACTCTGAAGAAGCTGAAGAAGAAATGCAAGACGAAGAAGTTGGTGAGTCCACTTAGGACTCACCACGATCACCTAAATGTTTTTTTTCTAAATAAGGGTGAACGATCAGCGATACGGCAATGATTCCTACCTCATAAAGAATCATCATTGGTACCCAGACACACATCATACTTAAAGGATCAGGTGGCGTAAGAATAGCTGCCGCTACGGCCATAATCACGGCCATGTACCTTCTCCAAGATCTTAGAGAATACTTGGTCACAAGATTCATAAATCCTAGAATAAGCATGACATTAGGAAGCTGAAAAAGAATACCTAGGAAAACCAACACCTTTGAGGCCAAGAGAAGGTAGTCCTTTAAACTCAGCATAGCTTCAACGTTTTGAACGCCATAACTCATTATAGTAGAGAAAGTGAAAGGGAAAATAACAAAGTAGCCAAAGGCAACTCCGAAAACAAAGAGGATAAAGCCTACAAAAATAAATGGCTTCACCACCCTTGCCTCTTCATCATAAAGACCAGGACGAATAAAAAGCCAGGCTTCTCTAAACCATAAAGGAGAGGCCACTAGTACGCTGGACCAAAAAGCGATCTGGAGTTCTGCTAAGACCTTATCGAGAAGCCCAGTAAAAACAACTTTTCCCTCCTGGCCAATGGCTTCCCGCAGGGGAATCAGAAGTATTTCAGAAATTTCAGAAGACAGAGCATAACAACCACTAAAAGCGACTATTAAAATAACGAGAATTCGAATGACTCGA
>DATGND010000151.1:0-7411 GCA_035306925.1 Bacteriovoracaceae bacterium
ACTAACGTTCTTTATGAAGTTGGTGGTAAGTACCGTAGGAATATGTAATGAAAAAATCTAAAGTCTACACTCGCACAGGAGATAAGGGTACCACTGCACTAGTCAGTGGTGCTCGAATTTCAAAGGGAGATCTTCGTATTGATCTCTATGGACAGGTAGATGAGTTAAATTCCCGTGTCGGGATGATGATCTCCTTTATGAAGGAGTTGAATATGTTTAATGCTGAGATTGGCTTTCTTCATCGTCTACAGTCAGTGTTTTTTGATCTGGGAAGTCAGCTTGCTACCGAAGTGGAAAACCGGGAAAAATATAAGCTTCCTAAAATCACTGAAACATTTATTGCGGAGATGGAAAGAGAGATTGATCGTATGGATTCAATCCTTGAACCGATGAAGTATTTTATTCTTCCTGGAGGTACTCAAGCGGCCAGTAGCGCTCATTTGTGCCGTACCGGTGCCCGTTATGTAGAAAGACTGTTGGTGAAATACTTCGAGGAAACTCAGGAAGAACTCCCGGAAAACTCAGGCCAACTTCTTAACCGTGCCAGTGATTATTTTTTTGTTCTTGCCCGTTACATTGAAAAGAAGGCAGGGGGAACAGAAATTTCCTGGATACCTAATTCTTAGTTCACAATAACTGGAGTTATAGTTTCTCAATATTCACTCACGACTCAAATCAGTGCGCTATTCAACATTTTGGATAATTAATTCTCATTTTTGTACCAAGCCTCACCAAGGTAATCAAACTTGGTGATTCTTTTAATCTTTTGTAAATAATTGTGAAGCTTGGGACTGAACTGCCATTCAGGGACAATGTAAAGGCCCCACAAGTGGCTTGCTAGCATGATATCCTTGATGTGCAGATTATTTTCATTCACATCATGAATCATTTTTTCCACTTCCAGCATCACTTCCTGAGCGCGTTCAATGTTGATATCTTTCTTTTTTACCAGCTCACTAAAAGGTCCCCGTTTAACGGATTTTTTCTTTTCAAAATATTCACGGGCTTCAGGGGTAAACTCCTTAGTGTAAATCCACCATGGCATTGCCAGGTCATGGACGACACTGCCGATCATATTGATTACTTCCACAAAACTTTTATACTCATGGCCTGTTGTAAAATCTTGAGTGTTGAGTCGGTTATTTTGATCGAGCTTGGCGATGATATCCAGGCTTTCATTCATTGGTTGACCATCGAAGACCATAATCGGAAGCATCTTTACTCCACATAGTTCAACCGGCGTTTTTTCATCGTCATAACTGAGCACTTCGGACTCGTAAGATAGTCCAAGGTAGCCTAGGGCCATTCTCACTCTGACGCAAAAAGGACAGTGAAGGTAGTGATAAAGTTTAAGCTTCATAATTCCTCGCATTTACCCCTCATCTTTTAGAGGGAAGTTTGGTGAACTTAATGATAAAATAGGTAACATAAAAGATGAATAATGGAGTCTAAATTATGGAAAAACTTATTAACATCACAGATAAGGCACTAGAGCAAATTGCCAACATTGCTAAAACGGACAACCCTGATGGAACTAAAGGTTTAAGACTTGCTGTGACAGGTGGTGGGTGCTCCGGTTTGTCTTATAAAATTGAATTTGGTGAGGCTAAAGAGAAAGACAATATTCTTGAATTCGGCGCACTAAAAGTTTTAATCGATCCTAAATCCTCAATCTATCTGAAGGGTGTCGTACTTGATTTTAAAGATGGCCTTCAAGGTAAAGGTTTTGTGTTTGAAAATCCTAATGCAAAGAACACTTGTGGATGTGGGGAGTCTTTTTCAATTTAATTTATGAATTTACTTCGAAATAGATTTTCATTTTCTCAACTAAAAGTTAGCCTTAATAAAATTGTCATTTCAGGAAGTGATGCAAGAACTTTTATTGGTTCTCAATCAACCTTTGATGTCAAAAAGCTTGATGAAAATGAATTTCATTTAATCTCATTTTTAGATCCTCAGGGAAGAATCCTGAGCTATGGATGGCTCCTTTCACTCAAAGACCAATTCCATTATTTTGTACCTCCACTTCTTAAAGAAAGTTCTCTTGAACGTTTAAACCGTTTTTTAATCAGTGAAGATGTAGAAATTATCGACACTGGTGTAGTCTCTCTTTATTTCACCTTAAATGATCCCAAGGCTCCTTCTTATAAAGGGCTTCTCTTTGATCAAGAGGCGGGTCTTTATTTTGAAAAACAAGAGGCCATAGAACTTAGTGAAGATGAAATTGAGGCCAACCGTATTCTTACTGGTTACCCTCTTTTTAATCCCAAGGAATTTAAACCAGAGATTATCAATAACACACAATTATTTGATCTGGCCTTGAGTCGTCAAAAGGGATGCTACCCAGGACAAGAAACGGTTAATAAGATCGCCAATAACAGAGGTGCTGCTTATTACCCTCTCTTACTAGAATCCAAGAAGGAACTTCCGCTGGGAGAGATTTATTCTTTTGATAAAAAAATTGGAGAGGTGCTGGCCTGCACTCAGTATCAGGATAAGTTTTTCGCTGAAGCAAAGCTTCTTCGAGATTTTAGAGTGGAGGGACTCTCGCTGAAGGTCCAGGTTAAGGAAGATCACTTTGAAGTTGTGGTTCGTTATAATCCTTACTTGAAAGGAAGTAATACCCATAAAAGTGATGAGCTTTTTCATGAGGCAACTCTGGCTTTTCAGCGAGGAGAAATCACTGAGGCTGAAAATTTATTTAAAAAATCTATCGAGTTTAATCCATACAATGCAGATGCCTATGAAGCCTATGGGGTGATGCTTGGTCGTGAAAACCGTTTTGATGAAGCCATTGCTCTGATGAACAAATTATCCGAGATTGATGAAAACTCTGTATTGGCCCATACCAATCTTTCTATGTTTTATATGAAAAAAGGTGAGATTGAAAAAGCCGAAGATCATAAGGCAAAGGCTACCTTAAAGAGTTTTGCTCAGTTCGGAAAAGAAGCCGAAGAAAAGGCACGTTTAGAGCAAGAAAAGAGCGAAAAACTCTCAGAATGGGCCAAGCGTGAAGAAATGTTTCGTCAGGTTTTAGAGATTGATCCGGAAGATACGCTAGCAAACTTTGGTTTGGGAACAATCGCCGTTGAGCAAGGAAAGTTCCAAGAAGCAATCGCTTATCTGGAAACTGTTTTAAAAGCGGATCCTAAATATTCTGTGGCCTATCTCACTTTAGGTCAGGCCTATGCGGGGAATAAACAATTAGAGAAAGCTAAAGAGATTTGGCGTGAAGGGATCAAAATCGCTGCTAGCAGAGGGGATTTGATGCCGGCCAATCAAATGCAATCACTCCTTAATCAAAACTCATAACGGGCCTTTTCCAGGCCCTTTTTTAATTTGGAAAGCTCTCTTTGAGAAACCTTCTTCTCCCACTCAGAAATCACCTTTTTATCTTTTTTAAGAAGTTTTTGCTGTTCTTCGATAAGGCTCCATCCTTCAGGGTGAATCAGCCCTTTTCTTTTAGCTTTCTTTAAATCTTGAAAGCTAAAGTCGAGCATGTAGTACTCTTCAATGGCGCGCCAATAAATCTTTTTCCATTCAGCTTTAGAAAATGAATAAAGATCTTGTTCTATCTTTTGGTTAACAATCAGATCTCGGAAAAGGTGGTAGGCCCAAAAGAAAGTAAAATAGGCATGATAGATTCCTCTTAAAGGACGAGGAGAGTTTCTCCAAGGGGAGAAGTAATTAAGTTCTTGCGGCTCTTCAATAAGCTTATTGAGGTTTAAATAATAGTTTAAGTGATGATGTCCATTTTCATGGAGTAAATCATCAAGCAGATCGATAAAGTCACGATGATAAAGATTTATCATAGAGTAACCAGGAAGTTCCTGGTGAGAGTAACTTACTAGTTCCGGAGCATTAATAGGAATAATGACTTCAGTGAAAGCTTTAAATCTTTCCCATGAACCGGGAGAATAAAGTTTGATAAGTTTTAAGGCTAACTCAATTCGTGAAGAGAAAGTTTTAAATTCTTTCAATGAGTGAGCGTAGAGATCAATGAATTTTCCATCGATATTCATCATTGAATGGAGAAGGCGTTTAGGCTTTTTAGTACCGACTTCACCTAGTGACGTTTGAATCCGATAGTGCGGATGATGAGCATTCGTCGAGTGAAGAAATCTTTCCAGTAATGTTTCAAGGTGGGCATTTACAATCTCTAGAGTTTTAAGGTGGGCTTCTTTAATGGATAACCCCTTATTGAGAGCACCAAGAAAATCTCCACTAAATTCAGAGGCATTCCATCTTTCAAAAACTTCATCATCAAAAGCTGTAAAAGCCTCAGGGTCATCAGATAATTTTTTTGTCGCTTGAAGATTAAAGACTAGTGAAGCCAGTTGTTCTTTAAGATAAAAATGAAGGGATGAATACGTGCTTAAATCATAGTGCGCAATAGACTTAGCAAAGGATGGATCTGCTTTTTTGAGCAGAGATAAAACTCTAGTAAGATCGCGCTTATATTTTGTGGAAAGTTTCTTTTTAACGGCTTGGTAACTTGAAGTTTCAAAAATCATAAGATCACTTTTAATTGTTAGGCGGTGACAAAAACTACCACGGCCAGTGAAGTGGGGAAATCAAATAATTTAGAGGGATTATAGATGAGAAGGAACATTTAAAAGTGGCTGGGGTGGTCGGAGTCGAACCGACGACCAATAGATTAACAGTCTACTGCGCTAACCACTGCGCCACACCCCAACATACTGTTTAAACGTTCAACAGTTATAAACTGACAGAATAGCCTTGTCTAGTAGGATTTTGCTATTTCCTTAAGTTTCTCTTTTAGTTGACCGATAAGGTCGGAAAGAGGTGGCGTGGGAAATTCGAATTCCGTGCTAAGGGCAATAAGTGTTCTTAGCTTAGAAGAGATACTAAAACTTTCTTCTTCTGAGGAAGAGATTTTGGCCTTTGAGCAGGTGGCCGGAGGGGAGTGGAGTAGTGCACCTCAGGCGAGGCGCCCAAGCTCCCCCGCTAAAATCCTTTCTTTTCCCAGTCCCGAAAAAAAGGCAAATCTGGCACGGGACCTGGAGCCTTTGCCGGAAGAAGGGGAATCCCTTGATTTAGGGGGACTGCAGGAGCTCTCTCTTGATTTTATTCTTTCTCAAAGAGAGTTATGGAAGCGGGGAGTGCAAAGTTTAGGGCTTGCTACGGCCATAGAAGAATATCTTCGACAACTGCAGGTCATTTCTATCAAAGAAAGTAGCGATGAAGGAAAAGAAAAAATCCGCTTCATCACTACTCAAGGTCTATTAATTAATAAAAAACAAAATTAAAACGGAATAGCTGTGAAATTAGAATCTGGTTTTACACCTAGCTCGTCCATAAGATTCTTATCTACTCCATAATTGTTGGATCCGAGTTTTTTCAGATGGGTTCTGATGGCAAAGAAATCATGTTCCGGGTGGTTCAGAGCAACAATGACATCCAGTGTGTCCTTATCTGCTTTAAACTCTTCAATTGGAGACAATGTTCCAGTAATCTTTTCTTTAATCGGTTTGATTTCCTTTAAAGGGGCGCGATAGTGAGGGCCTCCATCAAAAGGATCAACTTCATACATGTATTTGAAACCAATTTTTTCCAACATTCTTTGAACTGGCTCCGTCTCTTTTCCAACTTTTCCGATGGCTTCGCGAGCTTCAATTGGAAGTAGCGTCTGGTAGATATTCTCAGAAGGGAAAAGACTGAGAATAAATTCCTTGTTGGAGCGAGAGAGAACATCCGCTTCATGGTAATTCATGTTGAGAAATCTTCTGCCAATAGCTTCCCATAGTGGGGAGTTTCCATATTTATCAAATGGAGGCATAAGTTCTGAGTGAACATATTCTTTGAAGCGCTCCGGATGAATGGCCATATAAAGAAAGCGAACAAAAGAGATTTGTTTCCCTAGTTTTTGTTCATGTCCTCGGAAATCAGGGTCGAGAATAAGTCCGCCAATTTCAGTCGGGCCATCGGTATCTAGACCTAATTTAAGTGTGCCATGAACAAAGCCGGTGTTAATGGTTTGGGAGAACTTGGCTTCTTGTCCTACTGTGAGGAAAAAGTGAGGCTCGTCTTCTGTTCCATGCTGAGCATGGATCATCGACACGCCTAAAATTTTATGAGTGTGAGTATCTTCTAGAACAAAGATGTAATAGTTTTCCCAAAGATTTGGACTTGGGTCTTTGAAGCTTTTCATGGAGCTTTCAATTTTAGCACTAATGATATCTTCGTCCGGAGGAAGATTAATAAAAGTCATGATGTTAGAAAGATGAAAGAGCTCTGCTAAATCACTAGGTTTAACTGAACGAAGTACATACATTTAAAACTCCTGCGAGATTATTTTCTCGAGCTCATTGAGAGCTTTTAAAGGGTAGGACCAAGGAAGTATCAATTGATATGAATTATCTTTGATCATTCCCTTTATTCCGAAATTCTCCAGTTTTTGGGCCTGGTAGCCCAACTCATAATGACCCGGTCCCAGAGAATTCACTAATAATGATTTATTATCGAGTAAAGTAATCAGTCTAGCATGAAAGCGTGTCCATTTACCTTGAGTATTCCATAAATCATCACTGAATGCGTAGCAGAAAAAGGGCTCCAATGTCAAAGATAGGGGACCCGTGAGCTGCTCGAGAGGAAAAGCATCTTTTGCAGCAATAGTTGCCCCTAGCTCCTTGCAGTCAAAAATAATTTTATTTTCCGAGGAATTTATAAATTTAAAAACTTCATAGGGAAGCATCGTCTTAACTTCTAATTCTGGAATAAAGTTTTTAGCGCTGACTAAACTATCAAAGTGCTTAAAAAAATAAGGCCCCTTCGCCTGTTCAATACTAAAATGAGGGTCGAGCATAAACTGACAGAGATTTTTTATCATTGAAGGAAGCAGCGGGCGAAGAATAGGCGCTTCACCTGATAAGTCATTAAAGGAGCTTTCGTCTTGAGGCTCACTAAAAATAAACTGTGAAAACAATTGATAAAAATTTAACTTGGATTCCACTGGTGAGTTATCCTTGATTAATTTGGAGGCGCTAGTAGATAATGTATCTACATTAGGAGGATACTACTATCGATACCGTATTGA
The DNA here is from genome assembly GCA_035306925.1 of Bacteriovoracaceae bacterium. GTDB lineage: Bacteria > Bdellovibrionota > Bacteriovoracia > Bacteriovoracales > Bacteriovoracaceae > Peredibacter. The sequence goes on from DATGND010000151.1 coordinate 7,058, forward strand.
AAGCTTTTGAAAGTCATCTGAATAAAGGTGAAATAGAGGAAGCTAAGAAGGCCCTAAACTCAATCGATAAAGATTTAGAACCCAGTGTTTATTGGTTCAGCATGGGGCAAGTTTATGCAAAGGATAATAACTGGGCCGATGCAAGAATCGCCTTTTTAAAATCACACAAAATTTTCCCACGGCAAGAAACAATCGATAACTTAGAAATCATCGAAAAAAAATTAGTGGTTTCTGAAGTAGAAGCTCCACGAAGCATTAAAGATCATCTTATTAATTCCACTTACTTTATTGGAGCAGAACTGGCCCTTACCTTAAACCTTGCTCTGTTAATATTGGGACTGTGGAATTTTAAAA
>DATGND010000152.1:0-3134 GCA_035306925.1 Bacteriovoracaceae bacterium
AGGAACCTAACCAATGAATTTTTCCTTTAATAATGTCCTCTGGACGATAAGTAGCTCCTTCACATAGGGCCACCTGCATCCCTGTAAAAGAAATATCTTTAACCTCTAATACCCGAGAGGTAGTATCGGTTTTGAAAGTTAAATAACAAATGGGAAAACTAGGGAGTTTTCTCTTCTCATGTTTCTCAAAATCTGACTTAATTAAATTAAAACGTCTTTCCATATGCACCTCATGTTCTCTTATTGTAGGGGGATGAGGTATATTTAAGAAGCTAGGTAAAGCTTTCTACAATAAAAAAGAGATCCCATGCAAAATGATTTAGAAATAAATAATCTACCAAATCGACTTACTATTTTCCGCATGCTGATGATCCCCGTAGTAGTGGGGGCCCTTTACTTGCAGGCGGAGCCAGAAAAGTGGAGCTTTCCGATTCTGCCATGGCTAGGTCATATAGCAGCTGTCATTTTCGCTCTGGCCAGTATAACTGACTTTTTTGATGGATACATTGCCCGCAAAAGAAATATTGTCACAGTATTCGGCTCTTTCCTGGATCCCATTGCAGATAAATTTCTGGTGGTCTCTTCGCTAATTATGCTTTTGGCCCTGGATCGAGTTCACCCAATAGTGGTGATCATCTTAGTTCTAAGAGAAATGTATATGACTTCTCTTAGACTCCTTGCCCTCACTGAAGGTATCAATATTCCTGTAGATAAACTGGGTAAATGGAAAACAACTTTTCAAATGATATCTATTCCCATGCTCATGATTCATCAGGAGTTTCTCTTTATTCATTGGGGCTTCTGGGGCACTATCTTGATTTACGTCTCGGCTTTCCTCTCGCTTCTTTCAGCACTCAATTACTCTGTCTCAATGATTAAGAAACTAAAGCTTAAACGTATTAGACTCAGGAAGAAAAAAAGAGAAAGAACTCTATGAGAATTATTGCTATTAAAATGGCCGGTCTTGATTTGAAGCTACTAGGGTCCACAGGTCTGGCCTGGAAGCCCATAGATCAATATGCAGCTGTCGTTCAGGGTGTAAGCGTCAACATGGAGGAACTTTACGCCTTTGGTAGTGAACATGAGGTTGATTTTCTCCCTTTAACTAAAAAGAAAAAACCTAAACTTGCTCTTTTTGATATGGACTCTACATTGGTGGCAGGAGAAGTGATTAATGAACTGGCCGCTTTAAAAAACTGTGAAGCAGAAATCGCTCTGATCACCAATAAGGCCATGAATGGTGAAATTGATTTTGATGAATCTCTCAAGCAAAGGCTTCATCACTTAAAAGGTATCAGAGTAGAAGAACTTTCAACCATTCACGCTAAACTACCTCTTAATCCAGGAGCTCAAGAACTCATGAAGGGATTAAAAAAGCTTAATGTAAAAACCTATATCGCATCAGGTGGTTTTGATTTTTTTGCCCATAAAGTGGCCGAAGACCTGAAGATGGACGGTTGTTTCTCCAATACACTGGAAATAGAAAATGGAAAAACCACAGGAAAGATTCTCGGGCCAATCATTAATGCTCAAAAGAAAAAAGAAATTCTTTTAAAAAAAGCACAAGACCATAATCTTTCTCTTGAAGAAACGATGGCCATTGGAGATGGTGCCAATGATCTGGAAATGATTAGAGCTGCCGGATATGGAGTGGCCTATCATGCCAAACCTATTGTTAAAGAAAAGTCTCCTATCCGTTTGAACTACTCCCCCCTTCACGCCCTTCTCTACATTTGGAAGGAGTAAAAAGAAATGAAGAAATTTCTAAAACGAGATCTTTCTGACAACGTACCTCAAGACATTCAAAATCATTCTTACCTTGAAGAGTTACACTTAAAAGGAACGTTTTCTTTTTTAGGTTTAGATTTTTTTCAATTCAAAAATTTAAAAACACTAACCATCAACTCCTCAGAGATAGAAGTATTTCCCTTGGAGTGTCTCAAAGCTCCTCTCCTGAAAAACTTAAAAATTATTGGGGGTTCATTTTCAACGTTAAAGCTTCCTTTAGAGATTCTATCTCCATTAGAAAGTCTGACGATTAAGAATACAAAACTCTCAGAACTTCCTCTGGAGCTTGCTCAATTTGAAAATTTAAAAGAAATGAATCTTTCAGGAAATCTTCTCAAAAACCTACCTGTTACTCTTAAAGAATTAAGAAAACTCACAAGACTCAATATTGATCACAATCAGTTTGAAGTTTTACCTGACGTTATTAAAGAATGTGCTTCTTTAAGGCATGTTTCCTGTGACGGTAATCCCTTCTCAGAAGAAGAAAAATTTAGAATACAAAAAGAATTTAATCTTTATCCTCATTAGCAATAAAACTTTCTCCCTGATCCAGAAGAAGAAACTCTCCGCTTAAATTCTTTTCCTCTAAAATGCGTTGAAGCATTTCCTGAGAGTCATCATATCCTTCGTCGGTCAGTTGAAAAGTTCCAAAATGCATTCCGATACTCTTCCCTGCACCGAGATCTAGATGGGCTTCTACTGCTTCAGCAGGGTCCATATGATAATTTTTCATGAACCAGCGTGGTGCCCAACTCCCTATGGGTAAAAGAGCAAGATCAGGCGGACCTAGTTTAGACTTAGTTTCTTTAAAGTGTTCTTCCATCCCAGTATCTCCTGCAAAATAAATAGAATAATCAGAAGACTTGATGAAAAAAGCTCCCCATAAAGTTTTGCATTTATCAAACAGACCTCGAGCAGACCAATGATAAGCAGGTGTCAGTGTTATTTGATAATCTTTAATTTTTATCTCATCCCACCAATCCAGTTCCTGAACATTCTTTAGTCCTTCATTCTTTAAAAATTCTTTATTACCTAAGGGAACAAGAAACAAGGGAGAAAACTTCTCTTCTAGTCGCTTTAAAGTGGCAATATCCAGATGATCGTAGTGATTATGCGAAACAAGAACCACATCAATGAGAGGAAGTTTCTCAAAAGCAACACCAGGTTCTCTCACTCTTTTAGGGCCCATAAAACTAAAAGGACTGGTTCTTTTTGAATAAACAGGATCCGTCAGAAGAGAGAGTTCAGGAAATTGTAAAAGAAAACTGGCATGATTAACAAAGGTCACAATGGCCTTTGCTTGAGTATTTTTAATTAAAGGAAGTTCATAGTGTTTGTTTTCTATC
>DATGND010000153.1:0-5877 GCA_035306925.1 Bacteriovoracaceae bacterium
TGGTAGAAGGACTTATTAAAAATTATTTTACGGAAAAGCTCTTTAATCACCTGGGCATCAGACGTGATCAGAGTGAGTTAAATGCTCGACATTAATTCCGAATACATCTTTAAACTGAGTAAGAGCAAAGTCGTTCAATTCCATACTTACTGAGGCAATAGCATTACCAGGAACATGAAGGGAATACCCTCGCATATAGGCATCATTTACTGTAAACAAGACACAAATATTTCCGGCAATACCACTGATCACTAATTCTTTAACTCCCAGGTCATTGAGAAGCACATCCAGATTTGAACAATAAAACCCCGAGTGCTTAGGCTTGAGTATAAAATAATCATCTTTATCTGGTTTTAGTAATTGTGCTAGTGGCTTCCCTACACTCTCAGCACAGGAACATTCCTCGTAGACCTCTTCCCAACTGGACTTCCACTTACCGAAATTATCGTTCACATAAATGATTGGTAAGTTCTTTTCTTAAAAAAACTTTTTTATGTTGAGGATATTTTCTGCAATAGGAAGCGACTCCTCAAGAAGCTTGGGCCCTTGCGAAAAATCAAGATTATTAATCATATCAATAATAAGTAGGGCCTTTGACATAACTTTACTCCAATGACTCTTATGCAAAGATGAGACCTCACACCATTTAACTCGTGATTCTACAACCCATGAGTTAATGTCAGCTCTCGTCTAGTGTTCTAGGAATGAAAAGATCAATTTGGCAAAACCAAGTATATTCCTATCAATACCCTTCGCCTCAAGCAGAAGAACATGTTGATATAGCAATTATTGGAGGTGGTATCTGTGGTGTCACCACAGCAGCTTTACTCAGCCATCATGGATTCACCATTGGACTCTACGAAGGGCAGACAATTGCTCTTTCTAATACAGGTAAAAGCACGGGAAATCTCTACTCGCTGGTTGATACTCCTCTTCAGGAGCTTGCCAAAAGATATGACTATGAAACTATTAATAAAGTTCTGGAGGCAAGAAGCAAGGCCCTGGATTTAATTGAAAGCTTAATTCAAGAGTTTAAAATTGATTGTTCCTTTAAAAGAGTTCCTTGGACATTGTATTCAGCGAGCAAAGAGATGGATGAATTCATCATTAAGGAATTTGAGGAGGCCAGTCGACTTAATCTTGAAGCCGAACTCATTAAGGATAATCATCCCTCACTTCAAAAGCTTTATGGCAGAATCGGAGTAAGAATAAGAAACCAGGCCCAGTTTAATCCATATATTTACGTTAATCTGCTCGCCCAAAAAATAAATTCTTCCAATACAAAAATCCATGAGAACACGAGAATACAAAAAATTGAAAAACATGAAACAGGCCATAAGCTTACTGCAAAGAATACCGTAATCTATGCGAAGAAAGTCATACACGCAACTCACACCCCTCTGGACTTCTCTCCTTTACAAACACTAGTCGCCCCTTATCGCGATTATGGGATTGGGAAAGAAACTGCGACGAAGGAATTTGAAGATGGTATTTACTGGGGATACTATGAAGACAAGCAACTTTTTTCTGTCAGAAAACATCAAATAGATAATAAAGACTACATCATCATGATTGGTGGTTCTCATAAAGTAGGTCAAGGAAATGGCAAAGACTCTCTCCAACTACTTCATACTAATCTTGATAAGTTAAACTTTTCTTTTAATGAAAGTGACATTTTTGAATGGAGTGGTCAGCATTTTAGATCGACAGATGATTTACCCTTTATTGGTGAAGGATACGAGAAGGACACCTATCTATGTACCGGTTTCTCAACGGATGGACTGATTTATGGAACAGTGTCGGCAATGATTTTTAAAGACCTTATTCTGAACTATCAAAACTCTTATAGTGATGTTTTTAAACCCCACCGAATTCGCTCCTTAGGAAGTAAAAAATTTATTAGCGAAAACCTAAATGTCATCCAACAATATGTTTGGGACTACTTTAAGAGTAATAAAAACATTCATCCGGAAAATGGACAGGGGGCCATCCTGAATTATAAGGATGGGAAGTATGCAGTCAGTAAAAATGAAGCGGGAGAACTATCTGTATGCTCGGCTATTTGTACTCACTTGGGTTGTGTAGTTCACTGGAACTCTATAGAGAAATCATGGGACTGTCCTTGCCATGGCAGCCGCTTCAACAATGAAGGACAAGTCCTCGAAGGACCTGCCCTTAAAGATCTTGGCGAAGGGCCAAAAGAAGATACTTTATAAATTCCGGATCAGAAGCCTTACTCACTAAATGCTCCCCTAGTTCCTTCATCCCCTCTTGATAAAAGGTCACTTCTTCTTCAGGGGAAGAGAATTTATGGTAGAGAGGTAAACGCGTACGCCAGGAAAAGTTTTGTGAAAGCTCTTTTTTAAGATGTGGCAATATATCAATAGCACTTTTAGCAAGTACTCCCAATGAAATGTGCATAGAACCTTCATCAGTAGTTTCTGCTTTATGCCACCAACCAGAAGGAATGTATAACCAGTCCCCCTCTTTAAGAGTCACATTGACAAAAAGATCACTCTTTTCTTTTTCAAATCCCAGATCTTTAGGAAGAGAAGTTAATGTGGGATTGGGATGAACAGTATTCTGTCGTAGGGTAAAATGCTTACTCCCTTGAGTTTGAAAGATAAAAACATCTTCAACATCATAGTGCCAGCCAAAGCCCACACTTTGAGGAGGTGTGCAGAAAACTTGAATATCAACAGCTCCAAAAAAGAATGAACTGAACTGAACCGCTAGATTATGTAAAAGTGGATGAGATTTTTCAGAGTTCTTAATAACTAAAGAGTGACCGCTATTGTAGTAATCTCTTGCTTCTTGAAAAGAACAGTTCGCATAGTCTTTCACCATCTGGGCATTTTTCACAATGCGAAGAATGGATTTCTTTTCTTTTAGGATTTCTTCAATAACTTTCCAATTAAGGTGATCTTGATAGTCTTTGGCATATCCGGAAGTCACCAGAGGAAGACGGTTAAAAAATTTCTCTAAAAATTCATCGAGGTTGTGTGACCCTAAAACTGTTGAAAGTACTTGCACGTTCTTAATCCTGATTAAAAATTCTACTCATGATAGCACGCTATGATCTAGTTTTTAACTTAAGTTTGTAATGGCATCTGAGTTGCTTAAATAAAGTCCAAGCGTTTGTACCTAATAACTCAAAAGTGAGGTTTTATATGCAAGTTTCAGAAGTCATGCACCAAGGTGTTAAAACCGTCCAAGCAACTGACACCATTCAGAATGTGGCCAAAATAATGAAAGACTTTGATATCGGAAGTGTGCCTGTGTATGAGGAGTCCAACCCCGTAGGTTTTGTCACCGATAGAGATATTGTTATCGGCTGTATTGCAGAGGGAGCTTCTGCAAATGCGCAAGTATCACAAGCAATGACTCCTGAATTTGTATGTGTCCAAGATAGCAGTGATATCAATGAAGCTGCACGCTTGATGAAAGACCGAAGACTTTCCCGTGTAGTCGTTGTCGATGATAAAAAACAAGCGGTCGGAATTGTAACCCTTCAAGATATTTCCAATAATCTCACTGATGAAAAACTTAAAGGAGAAATTCTTTCAGAAATTAAACATTAGGAGAATTATTATGACCTTTCATCTTGAAAACCAGTACCGTGGGGAGAGCTTTAAAGCTCCTCCCATTACCGTTCCAGATAAAGAAATTGGGCACTACCATAGTGCCAATATTTTAAAATCTCCTCAGTTTGTTTATGAGTTTCTTCAGAATCCAGAGAACCTGAAGGCGGCCCTTAAAAACTTACCAGAGGATATAGAGAACTATTTAGACCTTGAACTCATCAGGGCCAATGCCTCTGATGCAGATGAATACGATGTTACCTGGGAAAACGTTGAAGATAATCCAATATCCGGAGCGATCACTTTTCACTGTCAACGGGCCCCTGAGAACCGAGGAACTATTCTTCTTGCTCAGGCAAGCTTCTCTAACTTTTCTTCCAGTGATGATGATCCTTCCGAGTTAATTCGATTTTTTATAAAGCGATTAAAGGCATTGATGGAAACAGGAGTTATTGCCACAACTCAAGGTCAACCCAGCGGACGAGAAGAATTAAAAATAACTCACTAGGAGCTTACTATGAGAGCACTTACTTGGGAGGGTAAACACGAAATAGCCCTCAAACACGTGCATGATCCCCAAATACTCAATCCTTCTGATGCCATTGTGAAAGTGACCACAACTGCTATCTGTGGCTCTGATCTCCATCTTTATAATGGATATATTCCAACGATGAGGAAGGGAGATATAATGGGCCACGAGACTATGGGAGAAGTGGTTGAAGTGGGTTCAATGGTTCAAAATATTAAAGTGGGAGATAAGATCGTAATCCCTTTTGATATTGGATGCGGTGGTTGTCTTCATTGTCATGATGAAGAATACTCTGCCTGTGATAACTCTAACCCTAACTTTATGATTCCGGAAAAACTCTATGGAAGCTCCGGTGCAGGTATTTTTGGTTACTCCCATATGTACGGAGGATACGCCGGAGGTCAGGCCGAATTCATCAGAGTTCCCTATGTCGATACAAACTCTCTTGTGATTCCTCCTGGGATAGATGATGAAAAAGTTCTTTTTCTCAGTGATATCTTTCCAACTGGCTATATGGCGGCCCTCAACTGTGACATTAAACCCGGAGATACTGTCGCTGTTTGGGGATGCGGTCCCGTAGGGCTGATGAGTATCAAGAGCGCCTTCCTTCTGGGAGCCGAACGAGTTATTGCCATTGATCACTTTCCGGCCAGATTGAAACTTGCTGCTGATTGCGGAGCTGAAGCCATCAACTTTGAAAACGAAGATGAGATGCTGGAGAAGATTAAATATCTTACCGGCGGAAGAGGTCCAGACTCCTGTATCGATGCTGTAGGAATGGAGGCCCACGGGCATACTGTCCTTAATACCATTGATACGGTTAAGCAGAAAATCAAACTGACAACAGACCGACCAGATGCTCTCCGCTACGCCATTCAATCCTGTCGTAAGGGAGGCAATATTTCTGTTCCAGGAGTCTATGGCGGAGTCCTTGACAAGTTTCCTTTCGGAGCTGCCTTCGCTAAGGCCCTCACCTTTAAAATGGGCCAGACCCACACGCAAAAATATATGCCTGAACTTCTAGATCTCGTCCTGGAAGAAAAAATTGATCCAAGCTTTGTGATCTCCCATCGCCTACGACTTGAGGATGGACCGGAGGCCTATAATCAATTTAATGTGAACAAAGATGAGTTCATTAAGGTCATTATGAAATTGCAGTAACTTAAAATAAGAAGGCCACCATTCGGTGGCCTTTGTGTGTGTGCAGGGATTATTTTTCTCTTCAAATACTTTTTAGAGTTAATAAGTTAATTAAACCTGTCAAAACAATTACTCGTCAAGAACTAAAACACTATATGTAGTATTTTTTATCGCCATTTTTTTGACACTTTCAATATCTAGTAAAAACTAGGCACAAAAAAACCCTCTTACGAGGGTTTTCATTTCATTATTTCGCGTGATTTTTAAGTAGTCTTCTCTTGCGAGCAAGACGCTTAAGCTTAAGTAGACTCTTCTTGTTTTTGCTTACTTTTTTCGCTGGACGCGACTTTTTTAGCTTTTTCATATTTCCTCCCAGTTTTTAAAGTGGGATGAGTCTATAATAAAAGAATGCTTTTGGAAACGAGGAGATCATGTTGTTATCATATTTAGTCTTATTTTTAATAGTTTCACCTCTTTCTTGGTCGGCTCCACAAGTAAAAGTTCTCTCAGAACCCTCCACTCCCCAGGAATTCATTCATCAAAACCCAGGTTGCCTGGAAAATTCCGAGTGTGATCCAGTAATGGGCCATCAAATAAATGAATGGAACCAGCTTATAAAAAATCCAA
>DATGND010000154.1:0-15825 GCA_035306925.1 Bacteriovoracaceae bacterium
AATAGAAAAAGTTTCTGAATCAAGTTCTTGGGCTCTTTCTATAGTCGCTTTTTTTACTTCTTCAACTTCTTTGCCGCAGCCAATAAGTCCTAAACAAGGCAAGAGTAGAAGGAATGATTTCAATTTTCTCATAACCATCCTTGGTCCTTCCTTTATTATACATGTCATATTTTTTTTCGATCAAGCCGGGTTGGCCCTGTGCAACCTGTTGAATTTACGCCAAAAGGCTAGGCAAAAACTCCCGTATGAAGATTTTTTTTGGCCTAACCTTGACATTGATAGGATGGCCCCCATCTTATGGAACAAAGAAAGTTAACTTATTAAAAATACGTTATGCGTTAATAACAGGAGGAACTATGACAGTTAAACCACTTCATGATCGAGTTTTAATTAAAAGACTTGAAGAAGAAACTAAAACGGCCGGCGGGATTATCATTCCTGATAGTCATAAAGAAAAGCCAGCTCAAGGTGAAGTTGTAGCTGTTGGGTCGGGATACCGTCTTCAAGATGGAAGCGTAAAAGCTCTTGAAGTAAAAAAAGGAGATAAAGTTCTTTTTGGAAAATACTCTGGCACTGAAGTAAAAGTTGCAGGAGAGAATTATCTGATTATGAAAGAAGATGAAATTTTTGGTGTGCTTCAATAATAATTTTTAAATTCTCAAGGGAGAAAACATATGTCAGCTAAAGAACTTAAATACTCTGAACATGCTCGTAACTCAATCCTTGCAGGTGTAAACGCTCTTGCAAACGCTGTTAAGGTAACTCTTGGACCAAAAGGTCGTAACGTAGTTATTCAAAAAGCTTTCGGTGCTCCACACATCACAAAAGATGGTGTTTCGGTTGCTAAAGAAATCGAACTAGAAAATGCATTCGAAAATATGGGTGCTCAACTTGTTAAAGAAGTTGCTCAAAAAACTAATGAAGATGCAGGGGATGGAACAACTACTGCTACTGTTCTTGCTCAAGCTATCTATCGTGAAGGTGTGAAGCTAGTAGCTGCTGGCCACAACCCAATGGATCTTAAGCGTGGTATCGATCTAGCTACTACTGCAGTTGTTGAGAAGCTTAGAAGCATGTCTAAAAAAGTTGATACTGCTCAAGACATTGCTAACGTAGGAACAATCTCTGCTAACAACGATAAAGAAATCGGAACTCTTCTTTCTGAAGCTATGTCAAAAGTAGGTAAAGAAGGTGTGATCACTATTGAAGAGTCAAAAACTGCTGAAACTATGCTTGATGTAGTTGAAGGTATGCAGTTTGACCGTGGTTACGTTTCTCCATACTTCGTAACTAACCCTGAAAGAATGGAAGCTACTTTCGAAAATCCATATATTCTTATCACTGATAAGAAAATCTCTTCTATGAAAGAACTTCTTCCTACTCTTGAAAAAGTAGTTCAATCAGGAAAAGGTATCGTGATTATTGCTGAAGATATCGAAGGTGAAGCTCTTACTACTCTAGTAGTGAACAAGCTTCGCGGTACTCTAAACGTTGCAGCTGTTAAGGCTCCAGGTTTTGGTGACCGTCGTAAAGAAATGCTTAAAGACATCGCTATCCTAACTGGTGGACAAGTGATTTCTGAAGAGCTTGGAATGAGCCTTGAGACTGCTTCTGTTGAACACCTTGGAACTTGTAAGCGCATCACTATCGATAAAGAAAACACAGTGATCGTAGATGGTGCTGGTAAAAAAGCTGATGTTGATGCTCGCGTAGCTGCTATCCGCGCTCAAATCGCAGAAACAACTTCTGACTACGATAAAGAAAAGCTTCAAGAGCGCCTTGCTAAGCTTTCTGGTGGTGTAGCTGTTATTCGCGTTGGTGCTCCAACAGAAGCTGAAATGAAAGAGAAAAAAGACCGCGTTGAAGATGCTCTTAACGCAACAAGAGCAGCTGTTGAAGAAGGTATCATCGTTGGTGGTGGTGCAGCTCTTCTACACGCTTCAGCTTCTCTGAATAACCTTAAAGGTGAAAACGATGAGCAAAACGCAGGGATTAAAATTATCCAGCGTGCTATTCAAGAGCCTCTACGTCAAATCGTTACGAATGCTGGAATTGATGGCGCTGTAGTTGTTAACAAAATCATCGAGTCAAACGATGCTAACTTCGGTTATAACGCTCGCGAAGATAAGTACGAAGACCTTGTAAAAGCAGGAATTATCGATCCTACTAAGGTAACTCGTTCTGCTCTACAAAACGCAGCTTCAGTTGCAGGTCTAATGCTTACAACTGAAACAATGATTGCCGATCTTCCTAAGAAGGATGAGCCTCACGCTCACGGTGCTCCAGGAATGGGCATGGGCGGTATGGGCGGCATGATGTAATTAACACCACATCCAGACCCAAAGGGCACCCACAGTGGTGCCCTTTTTCATAACGACACCAGTCTCCTTTTGTCCCCAGTGTCTTTCCAAAATCTTTAAATTCGATAGTTTAACATTGGCATTCCTTTCGCACACTCTGATGTGTCCTCAAGGGTTATGAGGATATGAATGCCAGGGAGTGGTTATGAAAAGTGTCGTTATTTTCTTTCTGCTTTTATTTTTTGCTTCCGCCTTACCGGCAGTCGTTGTCGCTCCAAATTCTCAGTGCCCTGATCAATTCATTGGAAAAGTATCGGCCGTTATTGAACCGACCGTTGATTCAGCTCTCGCTATAAATAAAGTGGTCTTCACTAATATTGAGCAAATTGAAGGACATTCAAAGGAAACAGTACTGGTGGATGTTCTCAAAAATGGCATGATCAAAACCAAGATAGGAGATGTTTTTGAAGTCAGTCTAAGAAAAGGAGTTCTCTGTCAGCTTAGAAAATTGGATCACCATTAAAATTTCAGGATGAATACTATGTGGAAAACTCTTTTGTTGATCCTTATTTTTGTTCAGTCAGCTCATGCTTATCAATTTACAAGAGATTTCCAAAATGGGTTCTATTGGAAAGATCTCCCTCTAAATATTTCTGTTCTCGAGAAAGAAAACCCTGAAAGAAAAGACTTACTTGATCAACTCACCCTTTCAGCTGTTCAGGATTGGGAAAGTGCTACCGGACTTTCTATTTGGAACATCGTGGGAGAAGGAAAGACAAGTAACATCATTCGTTGGTCTAATGAATTTAGTAAAGAAACGAGAATGGATGATACAACAGTGCTTGCCGTTGCCGTTCGCTACACCGAAGGTCCTTACTTTGCTCGGGCCGAAATCATTATCAACGGTAATCACCCGCTCAATAGCATTGTTTCTTACCTGTACACCACTATTAAACATGAATTAGGTCATACTATGGGGCTTGATCACTCGGATGTGAAGTCGTCGATCATGTGGCCTGAGCTGCAGGAATATGGAGTAGGGGTAGGAGAAGATGATGTTAAGGGAATGATCGCGGCTTATGATACTATGACAGAACGCCAGCTAACTCGTTATGTTTCTCCGCTGGCCTATGAACAAAAGTCCGAAAGCCAAGGTTTAAGTTGCGCCACCGTGACGACTACTCCTATGGTTGCAGGGCAGGGAATCTTTTCTCTTCTTCTGGGAATCCTGATTAGTTTTGTCAGGAAGATAAAATCAAAATTCAAATGATCACAATAAATTCCGATGAGTGAGGTATGAATGATCAAACGATAATTTTCTACCTCACTTACCAGAATGAACTACCTAAAGAGTATTTCTACTTCAGTGAACTCTTCAATCAAAAAGATTATATTCTGGTGCCAGTCAGAGTTGATCAGCTTCAGAATTTAGCAGCAAGTACTGAGCAACAACACATCATCGTGATTAGCACAGTTAAAAATTCTCAGGAATTAAAAAATTATAATAAATATGCAAGGCACCTTCTAAAGTACGTGTTGAAGTCCAAGAGAATTACTTTCTTTAATCTTTCAAGTTTTAATGCAAGTAATGACTCCAAGATCTTTTTTCACTCTAAAAATTACTTTTTCATCAAACTCCCGGTTAATGCTAGAATACTTACTGATAAGTTAATTCGGTATTATGAGCTTAAACAAACTCAGAGTATTGCCTGGCCAGGTGGTAAAAGGGCCGGTCTTTCTTTAATAGGAGCTTAAGTGAAAAGTAAAAATGATGAAGCCACCCAGCGCGTGCTTCTTCTTTTAAAGATAGATGCTAATAATGTTTTCAGACGGATCAAAGAAAGAAAATCAGAGTATCTGGAAATCTTTGCTTTAAGACGAACAAGAGATCATTTTCCCAAAATTTTTAATAATCGTTACGAAACCACGACCATTCAAGATTTATCTCACTGCGGAACAGATCTGATTACTTCCCTTGATCAGTTCTACTCTCTGGTTGAAGATATGAGCTGGTATCTCTATCAGACTCAAGATATGCCTAACACTGTTGAAGATTACATCGATCGAAAAATTATCAGAATGGAGAAGGCATTAAATACTCTTAATCTTTTTCTTGATGCAGAACTTGGTTTTGAATCAGAGTTAATCAAAGCAGCCCAAGAACAAGAAGAAGTTGATGTTGATCTTGAACCACATGAAGCGCCGGTAGAGATTGAGGAATGAAATATTTAGTTTTTCTTTTTATCTCCATCCAAGCTCTGGCCCGGGAACCTATTAGCCCTAATCGCTATCAGCAGCTCACCGGAATTAAGAAAAATCCTCTTTCAGAATTAAGCTCCCGTTCTCACTCGAAAGGCCCGGATCAGTTTCTAGTAGAAAACTTTTCTTATCTTCCTTCGACGGGAGATGTGATGGATATCAATTCCAAGGAAGGACGGAATGCTGTTTTCCTGGCAACGAAGGGCTACAAAGTAACGAGTATCCAACCTCCGTCTCAAAGATCAAAGCGTATGAATGATACAAGCTCAGGAGTGAATTGGGTTTGGACGACCTTAAATGAACAGCAGGGAATAAAACTTAGTTACGATGTCATTGTTTGCTTTGAACATTTGAGTATGAAGGAACTGGAGAAACTCAAAAGCTGGTTAAGGCCAGGGGGAGTTCTTCTTTATGAGATCCCGAATCTCAGACACCCTGACGCCAAAATAAATCCAGCTTTATTCACCAGACCCAAAGAATTACTGTCGCTGGTGACGAAGGGTTACTCGCTACTTAAATTTCAAGATCCGCCACATTCTAAAGAATTTCGATCAGGTATTATCCTCCGGAAAGATTAACCTCTTTAAATTTGAATGGCTTCTGGCATAATTTAACTGATGCCAATACTATTATTTTGCTTGTTTCCCTTCCTTATTTGGGGCCAGGTTCTACAGAATACTTTGAGTAGTCAGTTCTCTGGAAGAATTTCTCGACTCAATGCACCTGCCAAATTGGCACGCATTCGTACCGATTACGGAAATATCAAGTTTCTTAACGCGTCTGATCGTTTGGTTTTTTGGAATGAGTCATATCCCACGCAAAAATGTTTGGCCACAGTAGAGGGCAGAACCAACGATTATTTGCTGATAAAAATCCCTCGATATGAAGAATGTATTAGGAGAGTTCACTTTACTACAGGAACTTATCTACGTTTTGAGAGTGAAGACTTAAAAAACTCTATCGGTTTGGCGCAAGAATTGGTAGAAATTCTACAAAAAAAAAGATTGGCCACCGAGGCTAGAAAAGAGAGAAATCGCAGAGAGCTTGAGCGTCATGTAGAAAAAGTAGATGCAGTTAACAAGCGCTATGAAATTTTGCGACAAAAACTCGAATTAGAATGGCAGAAAGAACTTGCAGCTCTAGAGGAAGATAAGGCAAATGCCTTTACAATTTTTAAACAATCCGAAGCGCTATTGAATGAAATAGACACAAAGCTAGAACTGTATAGAATAGAGGACCATAACTTGAAAGTAGATAGATGGTCCCTAGACCCAGCCCTCTATATCGAAAATTAAAGTTTAAGGAGATATTTATGACCAAACTTGGTGTAATACTGGCGATGTCGCTGGCAATTGTTTCTTGTTCTGACCGTCCAAACAAAAGTCCGAATACGGCTTATTACAATCTTGGTGGTGAGCCTACTACTTTAAGCCCACTTTCTGGAAGTGATGCTTATACATCCGCAGTTCATGAGTATATCTTCGAGGGTCTACTACGTAATAATCCTGACACTTATGCGTGGGAACCAGCTCTAGCTGTTTCTTGGGAAATCTCTAAAGATAAAAAGCATTTTGATTTCACACTTCGTGAAGGAGTTAAGTGGCACGATGGAACTCCTTTCACTGCTGAAGACGTTAAATATTCTTATGATGTTATTTGGACAGATGAATGGAAAGCCGTTCAGTATCGTCCATATTACGAAGCTATTAAAGAAGTAACTATTCTGGCTCCAAACAAAGTTCGTTTCACTGTAGGTGATGATTACTTCCAAAACTTCGACATCGCAGCTACTTTAAAAATTCTTCCAAAACACTTCTACACAAATCCTGAAAATAAAGAAAAGTTCGGTCGTGAGTTAGTGGGAACTGGTCCTTACAAACTATCAGCTTATGCTAAAGGTCAGCGTCTAACACTGGATAAGAATGAAGCATGGTGGGGGAATACTGTTTACGAGAAAGAAAACCTTATTCCTAAGCTAGTTCTTCGTTTTGTAAGTGAAGATAACGTGGCCCTAGAGCTTCTTAAAAAAGGCGATCTTGATTTCCTTGCTCTTCGTCCAGAAGGATTTGCTAAGAAAACCAATGGTCCAATTTGGGAAAAGAGAATTGTAAAAGTTAAAACTGAAAACAAAACTCCAAAAGGCTACAGCTTCATTGGCTTTAATATGGAGAATCCAAAATTTAAGGATAGAAATGTGCGTATGGCCCTTTCTATGCTTTTCAACCGTGAGATGATGAATGAGAAGTTTGAGTATTCTCTTTCTGCTCCGGCTACTGGACCGATTTATGTTCAGTCTGACTACGCTAACCCAGATGTAAAACCAATTGAGTTTAACCCTCAAGGGGCACTTGAGCTTTTAAGAAAGTCGGGATGGAGTGACTCAGATTCAGATGGAATTCTTGATAAAGTGATTGATGGTAAAAAAGTTTCTCTTTCATTCACCATCATGGAGCCATCTCCTGAAATGATGAAATACCTTACCGTGTTCAAAGAAGATGCCCGTAAAGTGGGTGTTGATGTGAACATGAAAAATATTGAATGGAACTCATTCATTAAACTTCTTGATGAAAGAAACTTCGAAGCTGTTCGCCTTGCCTGGTCTGGTGGTGGAGTTGATTGGGATCCAAAACAAGTTTGGCATTCAAGCTCTGCTAACAACACTGGTTCAAACTTTGTGAACTATAAGAACCCTAAGGTTGATAAGCTTATCGATGAGGCCCGTAAGAACTACAACAGAGAAGAAAGAATTAAAATGCTAAGAGAAGTGCATAAACTGATTGCTGAAGATGCGCCGTATATCTTCTTCTTCAATCCGAAGTACACTCTTTATGGACATTCAAAAAGAATGCAAAAGCCAAAAGATACTTTCCAATATGCTATTGGCCAACAGTTCTGGACGATCGAGAAGTAAACTATGTTGAAGTATTTTCTAAGAAGATTAGCTATTCTTATTCCAACACTACTAGGGGTAACCATAGTAGTGTTTGGAATTATTAACCTTGCCCCAGGAAGCCCTGTTGAACAAAAACTTCAACAGATGCGTTTTGGTGGAGGAGCTGGTCCTTCAGGTGACTCAGGTTCGCGCGGTGGGACTCACGGTATTTCCAACGAAATCCTGGAAGCTCTCAACAAACAATACGGTTTTGATAAACCTATTCATGAGCGCTATTTCTTGTGGCTTAAAAATATTGCGACTCTCAATCTAGGAGAGAGTTTTACTTATGAAGAGCCGGTTATTGATGTTATTACCTCAAAGTTTCCGGTCTCCTTACAGTTCGGTGTGGTATCACTTATTTTAAGTTATCTGATATCTATTCCGCTGGGGATTATAAAGGCCGTGAAGAATGGTTCTCCCTTTGATGTGGTATCCAGTATCATTCTCTTCATCCTTTATTCAGTTCCTTCCTTTATGCTCGCCATTCTCTTGATTGTATTCTTCTCCGGAGGATCTTTCTTTGAATGGTTCCCGGTAGGTGGAATCTACTCGGAAATGTATGATGAGCTTTCTTTCTTTGAAAAAGTGGCAGATCGAATTCATCACTTCATTCTTCCACTTATTTGTTACACCATCGGATCTTTCACTTCTTTAACTGTTCTGATGAAAAACTCTCTGATTGAAGAAATTAAAAAAGACTATATTCGTACTGCTCGCGCCAAAGGAGTGGACGAGAAGACGGTTTATATGAAGCACGCTCTTCGTAATGCTCTTATTCCGATTGTTACCGGGATTGGAGGATTCTTGATGGTGTTCTTTGCTGGCTCACTTCTTCTGGAAACAATCTTCCAGTTAGATGGAATCGGTTTACTTAGTTATAAGAGTATTCTTTCTCGTGATTATAACGTGATCATGGGGTTAGTTTTTATTCAGAGCTTACTATTCCTCATTGGTAACGTTCTCTCTGACTTTGCTTACATTCTCGTTGATCCAAGGATTGATTTCCAATGATAGAAAAGTATTTAAAAAATGAAGAAACTATAAAAAAGTGGAGACGCTTCAAGTCTAGAAAACTTGCTGTCATCTCTTGCTGGCTTATTGGGCTTTCATGCTTTTTTAGTTTTACTGCTGAGTTTTGGGCCAACAACAAGCCTATTATTATGAGTTATGAAGGACAGATTTATTTTCCTGTCTTCAAGAAATACCATCCTAAAGTATTTGGTTTAACGAGTTCTCTCGTGATGAACTATAAAGCTCTTGAGATGGGTGAAAATGATTGGGCCATCTGGCCGATCGTTAAGTGGAATCCTTACGAGTCCAACTCTG
Source organism: Bacteriovoracaceae bacterium (assembly GCA_035306925.1). Classification (GTDB taxonomy): domain Bacteria; phylum Bdellovibrionota; class Bacteriovoracia; order Bacteriovoracales; family Bacteriovoracaceae; genus Peredibacter. The sequence continues at coordinate 8,821 of DATGND010000154.1, forward strand.
AAGTCGATTACTATCCAAGTGAGCCGACTACTTCTAACTGGATGGGAACAGATGATAGGGGACGTGATATATTTGCTCGTCTTCTTTACGGTCTCAGATACTCTATGACCTATGCCTTCCTGGTGTGGCTGATCACATTCACCGTGGGGACCATCCTGGGTGGAATTATGGGCTACATGGGTGGTCGAACAGACTTCTGGGGACAACGGGTTGTTGAAGTGCTTTCAACAGTTCCTCAGTTCTTTTTATTAATCATCATCATTTCGATGTTTAAACCATCCCTCACGCTTCTGATTTTTATCTCCTCCATTTTTGGTTGGATTAATATCAGTTATTACGTGCGTGGAGAGTTTCTTAAAAATAGAAAGAAAGAGTTCGTAGAAGCGGCCCGTGCTCTTGGAGCAGGACATGTTTCGATTTTCTTTAAACACCTTTTACCAAACTCTCTTTCGCCTATTATTACATTCTCACCTTTCTATATCGCTTCTAATATTGTGGCCCTGGCAAGCTTAGACTATCTAGGTTTTGGGCTAACACCTCCAACTCCAAGTTGGGGTGAGTTACTTAATCAGGCCCAGAAGCATTTTACTGAAGGGTGGTGGCTAGCGGTTTACCCATCAATGGTTTTATTTTTAACTCTTACAATGCTTTCACTCATCGGTGAGGGAGTAAGAGATGCAATGGATCCAAAAGAGTAAATTATGAAAGAAATTGCCAGTCGTCTTAATGAATTTAAAGATTCAATCTTTGGAGTTATTTCTGCACTGGCAAGAGATTACGATGCGGTTAATCTCGGTCAGGGTTTTCCAGATTTTGATGCTCCGGAGTTTTTAAAAAAAATTGCTGAACAAAAAATCCATGAAGGGCATAACCAGTATGCTCCCTTTCATGGAACTTCTAATCTGCGTGCAGAGATCTCCTCATACTATGATCGTTTCTACGGTTTGAAGTACGATACTGAGAAAGAAATTTCTGTCACAGTAGGGGGTACAGAGGCTATTTACTGTGCTCTGATGGCCCTGGTGAATCCGGGAGAAGAGGTGATTGTTTTAGAACCTTTTTACGACTCCTATGTTGCCGCTGCTAAAATGGCCGGGGGAGTGGTGGTTCCAGTTACTCTTCATGGGCCAAACTTTGAACTTAATCTTGATGAGCTAAAAGCCGCCATTACTCCTAAAACAAAAATGATTATTGTGAACAACCCTCACAATCCATCAGGAAAAGTTTGGGAGAAGGAAGAACTTGAATCAGTCGCTAAACTCGCTATTGAGCATGATCTTTATGTCATGAGTGATGAGGTTTATGAGTTCCTTCTTTTTGATGGGGCAAAACACATTCCCATGGCCACTCTGGAAGATATACGCGAGCGTGTGATTACAATTTCTAGTGCTGCTAAAACTTTTGGAGTAACGGGTTGGAAAATAGGCTGGATCTGTGCCTCCCCAGAGGTCTCTCGTGCCTGTCGTTTAGTTCACCAGTACATTACCTTTGCAGTGGCCACACCTCTTCAGGAAGCTATTGCTGTAGGCCTTAAAAATCTTGAAACATATATTCCGGAGTTTCAGGAAACTTATCAGAAGAAGAGAGATTACTTTTATAAGGAACTCACTGATCTAGGGTTTGAATTCCCTAAGCCTCGTGGTTCATTCTTCATGATGGTTCCTATTAAAGACAAAACTGATTTAAATGACGTGGACTATGCGATGAAGCTTATTCGCGATCATAAAGTCGCAGCCGTTCCTCCTTCAGCGTTCTATTTAAAGTCCACTGAAGGGGAAGGATACTTGCGTTTTTGTTTTGCTAAAAAAGACGAGACCTTGAAACTGGCCGTTCAAAACTTACAGGGCCTGTAACTTAACTTTCGTTTTCTGAATCTTACCTTCACGGCGGTACTCAACTTCAACAGTATCGCCGACTTGTTTCTTCTCAAGAATTTGATAGATATCATCCAGGTTATTCACATTCTTTCCATCAACTTTAAGAATAATATCTCCCAGATACATGCGACCAAAACGATCATGAGTCAGACCGCGAAGTCCCGCTTTCGCTGCTCCACCTTTCTCATCCACATGACTGATGATGATGCCTCGGCTATCGCTTAATAAACGCTCTTTCATGGTTTCAGGAACAATTCCAATACCAAGACCCGGACGAATGACCTTACCGTGTTCAATGAGCTGAGGAACCACTTCTTTAATGGTATCTGCAGGTACGGCAAAGCCCAGTCCCGCACTGGAGCCACTCGTAGAAAAGATAACCGTATTCATACCGATTAACTCTGCAGAAGAGTTCAGAAGTGGTCCTCCAGAGTTACCCATATTAATGGCCGCATCTGTTTGAATCATGTCATGAATCTTCACTCCACCAATCCCATCAATCGCTCGACCTAAGGCCGAGACCACTCCGGTGGTTAAGGTGTAATCCAGACCAAAAGGAGAACCGATAGCAAATGAAGATTGGCCAACAACGAGATTCTTAGATGTACCAAGTTTTATCGGAGTTAAAGCAGCAGGAAGTTCTGAAAGTTTAAGAACAGCAATATCCTTATGAGGAGCGGTTCCTACGATTTCGGCCTTGTACTGTTTAGTATCATTATGGAAAGTAACAACAAAGGTATTACCACCACGTACGACGTGATAGTTAGTGACGATGTGGCCTTTCTTATCCCAAACAAAACCCGATCCAGCTCCTTGAGGAATTTCAACATCCCCGTGGAAAAGATTACGTGCTAGTTTAATATTTGAAACGTTAACGGTACTAGGGAGAGCAGTCCTATAGATTTCAATAGTTTTTTCTTCTATTGAAAGTAGCTGAGCTTGCCCCTCCTGCACTGAAAAAAGGCCGAGTAGGATGAAGAGTATGAACTTCATATCGGGTAACTCCTTTTTTGACGAAGTTTGCTAAACAATTATACTATGCTTGCTTAAATCTCCCAAGAGGCATCAGATGATAGATTTAGATGGAAGCCCCGCTGATATTAAATACTTTAATAGAGTAACAAACCGGGTCGAAATAGAAAAAGTTTATGGTGATGAATTCATCCGCTTTCTCTATGGTAAAGGGCCAGGAAAGTTGATTGGCCCCATTGTCACTTCAAGATTATTCTCTCAGGCCTATGGCTATTTTCAAGACTTGCCTTCCTCTCACAGGAAAGTCCGTCCGTTTATTGAAAAGTTTAATATTGATATTGATGAGTTTGAGCCAGGCACGCGCCCCGCTCTAGATATTCGAGATTCCTATCGTACTTTTAATGAGTTTTTTATCAGACAATTTAAAAGTGGAAGAAGACCTTGGGTTGAAGAGCCTAACCGTATGGGAGCTTTTGCTGAGGCCCGTTATGTGGGTTTTGAGGCGATGAATGATTCCTCGACTTATCCGGTTAAGGGTTATCATTTACGCGCTAAAGACCTGATCAATAATGAAGAAGCGTATAAAGATTTTGAAGGCGGTCCATTGATGATCGCTCGACTTTGCCCTGTGGATTATCACCGTTATCATTACCCTGATGCGGGACGTGTGATTGAACATTTTCCCATTCGTGGAGTTTATGATTCTGTTAATCCTATTGCTTTAAAAATGAAGGGTGAAATCTTTATTAAGAACGAGCGCTATTGTTCTATTCTTGAAACTAAGAACTTTGGAAAACTTGCTTTCATCGAAGTAGGAGCCACTTGTGTTGGTAAGATTGTTCAATCCCATCAGTGGAGTGATGAATTCAAGCGTGGCGAAGAAAAAGGTTACTTCCTCTTTGGTGGTTCAACCGTCATCGTTCTCGGTCAAAAAGGGGTGTGGAGACCATCTCTTGATATTATTGAAAATACCAATAAAGGCATTGAAACTTATCTTCATCTTGGAGATGAGGTTGCCGTCAAACTTTAAGCTTAGCAATGATTGGATAATGATCACTAGGGTAGAGTTCGCCCTGGTGTGATTTATCCATGTAACTCTCAAGAGTCTTAATTCTCTTATCAACTAAGATCCAATCAATTCGTGAGCCAGCATTAATTTTTGAGTTAAAGCCGTGGTGTGAAGTTTCTTCCACTGAGTTAAACTGTGCCCAACAATCAGTGAGCTGCGGAAAGCAAGTTTCAATCTGCTTTCTGGTTTCACTCTCAGGAGAGTCATTATAGTCACCTAGCAGAATGAGGTGATGATGAGGTTGGATAAGTTTACTCACCTCACTACAAAGAACTTTTGCTTGCCCAAGGCGAGTGCTAGGCTTGATGTGATCGAAATGAGTGTTAACTACAAAGAACTCTTCATTGGAATTGATTGAACTAAGAATAAGGCCCGTCATGAGTCTAGGGAAGGTACTATCAAAAGATTTACTTCCTGGAAGATCGGGTGTTTCAGAGAGCCACTTATCAAATGAGTGAATCACTTTAAAGGTATTTTTTTTAAGAAAAAAACTGGGATACATTCGCTCATTAATCCATGAACGATGTGGAGCCACTAATTCAAAATCATTTAACTCACTTTCCATTTCTCTAAGTTGATCGATTCTTCCTTCCTGAGTGGCAATAATCAGAGGAGAGTGGCGATGAAGGATTTCAGCGAGATATGATTTACGATGGGGCCAGGCATTGACCCCATCTTCAGGATTATTAAAGCGTATATTCACAGATATGACGTTTAGGTTCATAACTGTATTTTACTCTTTCCGGAAATAGCTTTCAATCACTATGTCCAACTCTTTTTCACCATTAACTCGAGTGTAATTTGATTTTGGCGCGATCTTACTAGGGCATTTATCAGCGATGAGTCCTACGTTGAAATAACCCGAATTTAAATCCTTTAACTCAAGATTAAGAGAGTCGGAGTTATAACTCCAGCTACTAGAGAGGGGGGAAGTTATATTTAAGATTTGTTTGATTTGAAGATGACTCAAACTTGTTGTGGGCTTGAGTTGAGACTTTGATTCAGTGAACTTACACGTAACATGAATATCGGCCATCTGAAGCTGATAAGTTCGCGAGAAATGTTTTGCTACTTGTTTTTGTAGAGTTTGAGTTCCACTTACTTTGATAAACATGGCATTGTTGATGTGAATCTTACTGCCTTTGCCATTAATACGTCTTAAAGCATGTTTTTGGTACTGATAAGTTTGAAAGAAATGATCCTTTAATTCATTAAGACTAGCTTTAACAACTTTGTAATGGTGGGAAGTATCTTTTTTTATCCACCAGCGAATTGTGTTATTACCTTTCTCTTCGATAAGGCCCTGAAGAGAAAAAATCTCACCATAAATTTTTTGATCTTCAAGGTAATCTTCTATACTTTCTTCCCAGATAATAGTTTTGTTTGTGTGATAGTTTTTGATAGTAATAAAAGGTTTATCACTAGTTTCCCTTTTAAGTGTGATAAAAGCTTTCTTGGCATTAAGCCTTTCTAAAACATCAATATTTAACTTAAAGTTTTGAGAGTTAATAAGAGAGGATTGTCCTTGATCATTGAGATAGAGCTGAAATCCTGCCGGAAGATTTGTTTGTAATTGGTAGATAGAATCAGGATGAATGTGACTAAGTTCAAAAGAGTAGTAACGGTTAATTTCGTGAGTCACTTCAAAAAAATCGTCTGAGATATTTTTTGAACTTTTAAAATGAATAACATGATCATATGTTTTAAAAACAAGAGATGAGGGGAGATCATGATTTGTCTCTTCCTTCTGAAGAGGGGAAACAAGCTTTTCTTCCGTCATTAAAGATTGATGAAAATCTCTTTTGGAGTGATTAGTGCTCTTTCCACAGCTGACCAAAATAACGAGAAATAAAATAATCTTCATAATTAACCTGCCACTTCTTGAATAAGGTGATTGTTTTGAGTCATGCCCCAGAAGACAAACGTTCTGTCTTTATAACTTGTGAGCTTTTTGTTCTTGTGATGGCAGTCGTTGATAAAGGATTCAAGGTTAGAGAGCATAGCCTTAAAAATTTTCTTATCTTTTTCATCGAGGGCTACCTTGGTTAAAAGAAAGGCTTCTTTGGAGGTCATAAGAAAGTGATCAAATAATTCACTGCTTTCCTGGGCCTTATGAAGGGGATGATTAATCTGATTAATCTGATCCTTTCCCATGCTTTTATTAATCATGTAAAGAGCACCATTAGTGACCACGATATTTTTAATCACTAGTGCCTGGAGAGTGTTAAAGCAGACATTTTCTTTAAGTCCACTTTCCTCTTTGATTTCTTCAAAAGTCATTTGTTTATTCTCTAAAGTTTCTAAAATAAAACGTTCAATTGATGTGATTTTCATACAGTCCTCTTAAGCAATAAGGTTTTCAGTGTGATTCATAAAAATAGATGGTTGTTTAAGTTCAGCGTTCTTTATTTTTCTTTCTAAGTATTGAACGATCTGATCGAGGTCTTTGACTGAAAGATAAGAAACAGCAAGCTTAGTGAGTCTTTCAATTTCAGTGAGCTTCTTTGTTTCTTTACATTCGGTTTTTAGAATACGTTCAAAGATTTCTAGTTCACGAACTTTCATTGGCTTTCCATTCATGATCCGAAAGACACGAGTAATTTGAATTCCTGTTTTCTCCGAAATAGCTTTGAGAGTGTCTTTAGGAAAGACTTGACGATAACGGCGAATAACTTCTTTTTCTAATGTGTTCATTTCAAACTCCTTGTTCGAAATCACATTAGGCAAAGAGCATGCCAATTAACTTAGGGTTTGAACTTCTTTGAGAATTCGATAAAAGGCAGAAGCTGAAAGTTTCAATTCTTTTATACAGTTAGTGACTTTACCGTTATGACGTTTCATGGACTCTTTAACGGCCAGTCTTTCTATTTGTGAGATATAATCTTTAAGACCTTTTTCAAAAACCTCATCTAGATCAATGTTTGCAGTTAATGGAAGTGGAGAATCAATAAAATCTCTTATTTTCTCTTCGGAAATTATTCCGATTCCGGAATCTTGAATTCGTTCCAGGAATTTAAAGAGCTCTCTGATATTACCGGGCCAGGATAGTTTTTTAATCACTTCGAGAGCTTCTTGCTTAATAATAAA
>DATGND010000155.1:0-3571 GCA_035306925.1 Bacteriovoracaceae bacterium
GAAAAGAGTCAGCAAAAGTACTCGTATCGTTCATGGCCATGGAAATAAGATTACCCTGCTTTTGCTGAGCAAAAAAACTTGCCGGCAATTTTTGGAATTTTTTAAATATGACACTTTGAATACTTCTAGCCGTCTTATCAACAATTTGTCTTAAACCAAAGTAATGAAAGTACCTAAGAGGATAATTAAGAAGTCCCAGTCCGATCAGAATTAAAGCGAGATTTCTAGCATCAGCAAAGCTTGAATCCTCAGAAAAACCTTTATCGAAAATATCTTTTACCAGGTAAGCTTCATAAGCTTTAATCCCTGAAAGTGGAAAGGCCAAAAGGGTACACAAAAGAGCCTCTTTCCAATAAGGTTTAACATGTGGGAACATTTGTTTAAGTACTTTTAGCATGGGCCTATTCTATGCGTAACTGGAAGGTGTGTAAATCAAAACGAAAAAAGCGATTTTCCTTGATCGTGATGGAACAATCATCATTGATAAGAATTATTTAAGCCGTGTTGAGGACATTGAATACTTCCCCGACACCTTTAAGGCCTTAAAGATTTTTGAGGACTTAGGCTTCGAACTCTTTATTGTTACCAACCAATCCGGGGTTGGTCGCGGATACTTTTCTCTGGAAAATGTGCACCTTATCCACAAACAACTTCAAAATGATTTACGGGAAGTAAAGCTCTCCCCATTTAAAGACTTTGCCATCTGTCCTCACTCCCCTGATGAAAACTGCGAGTGTCGCAAACCTCATCCGAAGATGATTCTTGATCTCATTAGCAAATACAAAATTGATCCGGAAAAATCTTATATGATAGGAGATAAGCTTATTGATGCTCAATGCGGAGTAAACGCAGGAGTAAAAGGCATTGTCATCAGGCAAGAGCAGTCTGATAAAACTCATCCTTACTTTAAGACTCTCCTCGAGTTTGCCCAGGCCCTAGAGAATAAGTTGGTATGATTTAAGATCCACCATCTTAACATGAAAGTGATGACAGAAATAACTTAATAACTTTTCTGCTTCCTCTACATTGGTACCGTGAACTTCACTGATGTGCTGATACTTTGTCTGATAAGCCTTTTTTATTCTCAACAAAAATCCCAAATCATTTTTCTCAGGAGCACAATTCAAGCAACTAAACTGCCCTTCACTAATAAGAAAGTGAACACCGGAAGATGTTAAAAGATCTTCTCCACAATAAACGCAATAATCCATATCTGGCATAATCCCCAGATGATAGAGAAGCTTGACTAAAAAGACGTGAAGATGTTGATGAGATTCAAACGATTGATCCATCAGGGACTTCTCTAAGTAGAAAAGCGCATTGCTCAAGACATTAAAAATTCCCGCATGCTCTTGATCGAGCTCTCCGTGGTCTGGATGATAGCTCACGACAAATTTCAAAATAATTTCGTAATAAAGACAACTAAGATAGAAGGCCTTTATGTTATGACGAATAGCCGTTGGCTCCCAAATGCGTTCATACTCAGAAACAATCATGAGTTCTTTCTTTTCAACTCCACGATTCCCCTGATCCTTAATATGAATTCTCATCATGGAACCGAATTCAAAAAGGCTGGGCTTATGATGTTTTCCCCCTCCTTGACCTCCATACACATAAAAAGAAGCAAGGAAGCCGCTTCTTAAGAGAACTTTGACGATTAAGTCCCGTTCCTTGTAGGGGGTTTTTCCAATGACGATACCTTCAAAAACCATTCATCTATTCCTAATATCATTTTCTGAATTTCAATCCAGATCATGAGCTTAAAATTTCTCCAGAGATTTGTCCAAAAATTAAGTTTGACCTCTTTAATAAGGTGTGAACAGAAAACCTGATAAGAAGATCCATCCCGTCCCCCCCGTGCCACCATCTGAATCCAGAAATCTAAATTATCCATTTTATATGTGAAGTGAACGACTTCAATAATTGGAAGGTTCACACCGTGACTTAAACAGGTGGTGGAAATGATAAAGTCTGGTCTTCCTTCTTCTAACCTTTTAGAGAAGTCAGCTGTTTCTCCTCCTACACACCCCAGGACTTTAAACCCCTCTCTTTTTAAATCATTCTCCCAAGCTCTTACTTCCTCTCGAAACTGGCAAAAAATCAGTTGCGTTTTCTGTGGACTCTGTAAGGTGATAAAGTCTTTATGTAAAGAGGGTGAATAGAAGCGAGTGATCTTTTTGGGAGCATACTTTAGGCATTGGTTTCCTCGATCCACCCATAAAAACTCATCAAAGTGATGCCACTCTTCGACAACTTTTTTCATCCTTTCACTAAAAGTTGCTGTTAAACCAATACAAAGCTTTGCTGTTTGAGAAATTTCGTAAAAGGCTTGCCACATTTTTTCTCTAAACTCATCTCCCCAATAAAAAAGAAGATGCCATTCATCGAAGATTACCACTGAAGCCTCTTCAGGACTTAACAGATAGGATTCAGAAGTTCTGATAGAGATTTTTCCTTGCCACTTACTCTCCAGTTCCAGCGCCAAGGCCTTAAGAGGAGAGATGACAAGAATTTTTTCTCCTAGTTCTTCATAATAACGTTCAATCCAATAAGTTTTCCCACTCGCCGGTGGAGAAGTTAATAATAAAAAGGTGCTCATCCATCGTCCTTACATAAAGAAGTGTGATGAGCATAGTGATCACGAATGAGTCTTCATAAAAAATTCAAAGCAGAACTGGCCAAATCATAAAAGAGAGTGATTAAATTAATTATTCTCTTTTATTAAGGATGATAAAAATGAAGTTCTCTTTCATTTTTGTACTGATCTTTGCCATCACGGTTGGTGCTTACTATTCGGCAAAAGACAAGATGTCTGCTGTTCCTGATCTGCGTGCACTCCACTTAGGCATGAGTAAGGATGAATTGAAAATTGCTTTTGGGGCTCCTGTTCATAAACATCTGAACCAACTAACCTACCTCTTTGCAGATTCCGCTCAACTTATCATTACCTTGAGAGATCAAGAGGTAGCGAGTGCACAACTCAAGTTTCATCGTCCATTAAAGATATCTGATCCTCAAATCAAGCAACTTAACCTAGTTCAAATGGAATTTAAAAATAATGACCGGGATTTAAGTTGGTTTTTTGCCGGAGACCCTGAAGAAGGCCTCATCTACAAAATCACGACCAATGGAGTTATAGAAAGCATCACTTGGGTACCTCCCTTTTCTTATCAGGGGGAAGCTCCTAAGCGCGTTGGTACACTTCTGCGGGATTTTCAAGACAAGACTCTCTAATTTTGTTACCATGCCCCCATGATTAATAAAATTGAAAAACTTTTTGATACTCAAATTCGACCGGCCCTTGCTCAGCATGGTGGTAATGTTGAAATTATCGACATCGATAATAATAAGCTCTTCATTAAGTTCTATGGTGGTTGCCAGGGATGCTCTAGCTCTAAGGCCACACTTTCAGGTGGAATTGAACAGTTAGTAAAGCAGCACTTTCCTGATATTGAGGAAGTGGTGGATCTAACTGATCACGCTACTGGTACAAATCCTTATATGTAGTTTCTTATATGAAATTATTGGCATCCCCAGAAAGCGAGCTTTCTGAGGATGATTCTAGAAACAA
>DATGND010000156.1:0-3206 GCA_035306925.1 Bacteriovoracaceae bacterium
CGCTTCGCTTTAATGGGTGAATGCAGAGAGAGTGCAATATTAACATCAGGCATTCCCTCACTGTGCCATCGCTGAATTCCTGGTAAGTATCCCGCAGTAGAAATAGTGATTTTGTGATCGGCCAAGGAAAGACCATGTTGAGAGAGCATAATTTCACAGGACTTTTTAACGGCATCGAAGTTATGAAGAGGCTCTCCTTGTCCCATGAAGACCACATTCTGAATACTATCATCATCAGGCCTGTTTGCACTAAGCCATCTCTGAGCGGCCATGAATTGTCCGATAATCTCATGGGTTTTAAGCTGGCGTTTCAGTCCCTGAAGACCTGTATGACAGAAGGAGCAGTTCATAGCACACCCCACCTGACTGGAGATGCACAGACTGTATTTGCCGTTAAAAGGGATAATAACAGATTCAACAGAGAGTTGATCTTCTAGTTCAAAGAGAAGTTTAACTGTCTTATCTTCACTGGTCTGGATCTTAATAATTTGAGGAAGAGAAAAATCAAAATGATTTTCCACAAACTCAATGGTTTTACGGGCCATGTCTTTTAGACAAGGACCTGTCTTTTTCTTTTTATAATGCCAGTTATAGAGTCGACTCACTCCTGATGAGTGAAGATCATGTTCTTCAAAGATTTGGTAAAGATCATCTAGTGAGTACTGATAAAAAGAAGTTCTCATCCTTGAGTCCATTCTAGATAGATTTTTTCCAATACATCTTTATCAAGCGAAGAATTCACGAGTTTAATTGATTGTTTTAAGTCATCGATGGTTTTGGAACCGATAAGAGCGAAATCAATCCCTTTATAGTTAACGATAAACTGAAGGGCAAAATGAGTAAGAGCGATATGATGATCGGCCAAGATTTTTTTTAGTTTCTCAACTCTTTGAATCTTTTGTTCAACTTCTTTCTTATTCCACCATGGGGCCCACGCTCGGGCATCATGACTTTCAAACTTTCTTTCTGCTTTAACTCGATCTGAAAGGATTCCTTTATCAAGGCTTCCCCAGCTCATAGTCAGATATTTCTTCTCTATGAAATTGAGATTTTCATGGTTAAAGAGATTAACTTCTGACTGAAGACCTTTAATAGTGCAAATTTCTTCTGCTCTTTGAAGATCTTCTTTATGAGTATTACAAAGGCCAATGTCCTTGATATCGCCTCGATCTTGATATTTTTTGACCACTGATAAACTTTCACGAATGTCCACCTTGAGATCCGGCCAGTGAATCATATACATTGAAATAGGACGGTTTAAACGCTTAAGAGACTCCTCGATCATTTTCTCGATAATCTGAGGAGCATTACTCATGTTGACTCTCATATTGGGATGCCAGTCCACTCCACCTTTGGTCACAATATAGGCATCCTGTGGAAGATATTTTCCCATTCTTTGTTCTGAGAGACCAAAGCCATAGATAGGTGCCGTATCAAAGAGCCTTATGCCCATATCCCATGCTGTCAGTAGTAATTTTTCAGCATCAGCTTCGCTAACTGTTCCAAAGCCGTATCCACCACCTTCTCCAGAGATGGCAGCACCGCCAAAACCCATTGGAATTTTTCCTAATATTTCATCAATCATTGACAACTAACTCCTCTAAGACGCAACATCGGTCTACATGAAACTGATTACTCTGGCCCATTATGGGGAAGCACAATCCATCATAGACCGTTTCTCTTTATCAAAAAAGAGTTCGGAACTCTATCAAAACGATGAATTGACCCTGCTTTTGACAGGAGAAGGTCCTTTTGAGGCCTGTGCATCTGTCTCTTCTCTGCTAGGGCAGAAAAACTTTAGTGAAGTTATTAACTTAGGGATTGCCGGAGCCTTGGATCAGAAGCTTTTAGTGGGTGAGATTTTTGAAATCAGAAGTATTTACTTAGCTGTTGAAGGAAAACTTCAATATAAAACCTTTAAAGGGGCCGGACAAAAAGATCTGATTACGAGCTTTGAGCGTATTTTAGGTGAGGACAAGGCCCACCCTTTGAGAGGTTTTGGGGACATAGTGGATCGTGAAGCTTGGGGAGTGGCCTTTAGTTGTAAAGAGCACGGAGTTCCCTTTCGCTCTTTTAAGTTGATCTCCGATGTGGCCGGCACCATTGGGGCCTGTGAAGCGGTTAAGGAGAGTGCTCAAGAGCTTTCTTTAAAGCTTCTAGCAAAACTTGAAGAAGTTCTTGGTGAGGTAAATGAAACTCGAGAGGAGAGTTTTCATTTAGGGGATGAGTTTTATTTTACTTTCTCTCTTAAGCATCGTCTGCACCATCTGGTGGAAATGATAACATTGCGGGATGAGATCACCGCTTTAGATGTTTTTAAGAAAATAGATTTAGGGGCATTAAAAGAACTTAATATCACTCCTAAGGCCCGTGCCAAACTTCTCATGGAAAAATTGGAATTAGAACTTGATCCTTTTAAAGGTAAGCTGCAAGAAGCACTTAGTGAGTGGAAAGGAAATTATCAGGGACTAGATATCCATACGGATCCCCAATGGGAAAGTCAGAGTGTGAAGTTTAGTTTTACAGTGCAGAATAAAAATGAGTTAGAGGCCAAGCTCGAGCTCTTGGCGAAAGTTGATCTTGAACCCTTCTATCAAATCCTTCAGGGAAAAGTAGATGTGGAATAAAATTTACTTAGAAAAAAAACTTAAAAACCATCCTCGAGCAGAGGCCATTATTTCTAAACTCAAACTTGAAGTGATTGAGATTGATGACTACCGAGATTTTTGGGGTAAAAGTAAAAAGCCCTATCTCCTGAAGAGAGACACTTTAAACTTATTTATCAGTGAGAAAAAAGGACAAACAGTCAAATTAGCTCCTGATGCTTACGGTAAAGCAGGGGAGCCTCACTACTATTTTGTTCATGCTTATAATTGCATCTATGAATGTCAGTATTGTTACTTACAAGGCTATTTTAATACCCCTGATATCGTTTTGTTTATTAATCATGAAGAAATTCTATGGGAGATGAAAAAAGTTTTAGACTCCCATCCTGAGACTTCAGTATGGTTTCATGCAGGAGAGTTTTCCGATTCATTGGCCTTGACCCATCTTACAGGGGAATTGGAACTCTATCATAAATTCTGTGAAGAAAATCCTCGAGCGATTATTGAACTGAGAACCAAATCAGTGAATGTAAAGGCCTTAAAGACACTTAAGCCTTTGGATAATTATATTGTAAGTTTTTCCCTTTCACCTGAGAAAGT
>DATGND010000157.1:0-9290 GCA_035306925.1 Bacteriovoracaceae bacterium
CGAAAGTAGCAGTGAAACTTGATTTCACTGAAAAGTTTGAAACGCAAACGGTTTATGACTCCGAAAACGCTGCCGTTCACTCAGAAGTTCGAAATGAACAAAAGATGGTAGGGGTAAGACCATCTCCACAAGGTATCCCAGGGGCCAGATCTAATCTTCCGGGTGAAAATCCTCAACCGGGAATCCCTGAAACAAGAAATGATGTAGATAAGTCATTAGTAACCAGAAACTTTAATGTTCCGGTAACAGTAACTAAATCTAAGAAACCAAGTGCTGATATTCAAAATATTTCTGTCGCCGTTATGGTGGATGGTAAGAAAGTACCGGTACTTAATGAGAACGGAACTCCGATGGTTAATGCTGACGGTGTGACTGTTACAAAGTATCAGGCCTGGAGTGAAGAAGAGTTACAGAATTTCCAACAAATTGTCTCAAGTGCTCTGGGTATTAATGCCAGTCGTGGAGATAAAGTCGTTATTAAGAACATGGAGTTTGCAAAAGAAGATCTTTCAGAGATGGAAGCTTTAATGCGTGCCCGTGAGAATAGAGAACTATTAAAAAATATAACTAAGTATTTAACGATTGGTGTTATACTAACATTATTCATCTTTATGGTAGTAAGACCATTCATTCTTTGGCTTACAGAAAACTCAGTTGAGAATATTGAGGATTTCTTACCGAAGACTATTGAGGAGCTTGAGAAGATCCAGGCCAATCAAAAACTACCTGGCCTTGAAGATGTGTTACCAACAATTGAGGACCGTTTAAATCCTGAGAAAATTGAAGGTAATATGTTGAGAGAAAGAATTGTTCAGCTGGTTGAAATGAATCCAACAAAAGCTGCACAGGTTGTACATGATATGATTCATTCGACAGAGTCGAATAAAGAAATTGCATAGAACTGTAGGGAGTAAAACGTGGCAGAGGAAAAAACCTTAGATCCAGATGTGCAATATGCGCTTCTTTCCGGTCAGGAAAAAGCAGCTATTTTTCTTTCTGCTCTAGGACCAACTGTTACTAAAACTATTTTTCAGCACATGAAAGACAATGATGTTAAGCGTATGATTAACACCATGTCGACTATCACTAAATCTCCTATTTGGATGGTGAAGAAGGTCCTTGAAGAATTTTACTCTGCTCTGAATGAAGATAATGAACTCCTGTTTTCTGAGAACAGAGGAAGAGATTTTATTCTTGGCACTCTTGGTGAAGACAGAGCTAAGCAACTCCTGGGACAAATTGTTGATGTTGGAAATGCCAACACTCTCGAATCGCTGGAGTTGGTGGATACCAGAACTCTTGCAAACTTCCTTATTAATGAACACCCTCAGACCATTGCACTTATCTGTGCTCATTTACCTGTAGAGAAGAAAGTTGATGTTTTAAGAAAACTTCCTGAAGGGCTTCAGGCTGAAGTTGTTCTACGTGTGGCGAACCTGGATTTCGTTTCTCCAGAGCTTATTGCTCAGCTTGATGACGTTCTTAAAACAGAGCTTTCAACACTTGGTTCTATTGATACTCAACAGCTTGGTGGGATTGAGCCTATCGCTGATATGCTTAACCTTATGGACAAAAACTCTGAGAAAAATATTATGGCCAGAGTTGAAGAGAAAGATCCTGAGCTTGCTGAAGAGATCAGAAAACTTATGTTTGTTTTCGAAGACCTTATTTATGTTGATGATAAAGGGATCCAAGAACTTCTTAAAATTGTTGATAATCAAAAACTTGTTATTTCTCTTAAGACAGCTCCTGATGAAGTTAAAAATAAACTTTTCAGAAATATGTCTAATAGAGCAGCAACGCTTCTACGTGAAGACTTAGAGGCTATGCCGCCTACGAAGATATCTGATGTTGAAAAAGCTCAGCAGGATATCGTTCAGCAACTTAAAGAACTTGAAAGCCAAGGGAAAGCTATTATTTCTCGTGGTGGTGAAGGCGATACGTTTGTATAAAAGGTTTAAAAAATGGATAAGTTTAAGAATTCAGAAGTTAAGCCTTTTGTTTTCACTGATTTGCAGGGAACTCATGTCATTACTCAGCCTCGACCTGAGTCCTTTGAGTTTAAGGACTTAGAGGGTGCAATTCTTCATCAAGAAAAGCCTGCTTCTGAGACTATCCGAACTGAAAGAAAGTTCGAAAAAAATAACTCCTTTAAGATTGATCAAGTAGTTCGTGACCATCGTGGAATCAGCGAACAGGAACATGATGATTTTGAAGCAAGAGTTGCTCAGGAAGTTAATAAGCGAGTAGAAGAGATTTATCAGAAGGCTTATGAGCAAGGTATTCAAGAAGGGCGCCAAGAGGGTATCGGTCAGGAGCGCTCTGAGAAGACTGCAAAAATCAATGAGATCGTTGAAGAAGTTCATCAGATGATGGAGCAGTTAAATTCACAGCTTTCTCAGGCTACGATTAATCATAAGAATGAAATCCTTAGATTCGTTAATCAGTTTTCAAAATGGGTTCTTTCAAAAGAAATTGATCAAAAGGAATACCTTTCATCTCTTCTTGAAAAACTTCTACATGAACTCAATACTCGAAGAAATATGATTATTAGAGTTAATGAAGCTAGCTACCAATTAATGCCAGATATTGTTTCAAAGTTAGAAGAGAGATTGGGAACACTCTCTAACGTTCGCATTGAAGTTTCATCGGAGATGAATGGCCCTGGTATTATTTTAGAATCAGAAAACGGGATCGTTGATGCCTCGTTAGAAAATATTTTTTCAAAGTTTGATCGCTTTTTTGAACAGGTAGGGCAAAGTGAGTGATCTGGGCTTAGATCAGATATCCAAAAACTTTTTCACAAATCTCCCTTACGAAAAGATCGGAAAAATTATTGCGTCTCGAGGAATGGTGTATGAAGCATCAGTACCTCGTGCCATCTTGGGATCTAATGTTGAATTCGTTACGCAAACAGGTGAAAGAAGTCTTGGAGAGGTTGTGGCCATTCAAGAAGGTCACTGCATGGTGATGCCCTATGATGAAATATCTGGCATCAACTCTGAAACAAAGATTTACTTAAAAGATATTGTTACCGAAATCAATCTCAGTCCAGAGATGTTAGGACGAGTTGTTGATTTTCAGGGAAATCCTATTGATGGAAAAGGACCGATTAAAGGAAGTTATGAAAGAAGGTCCATCTTTGGAACTCCTATCAACCCTTTAGATCGTCCACCTATTAGAGAGCCCCTTAATACGGGAATTAATTCTATCAATGCCTTTATGACGGCAGGTCGTGGTCAGAGATTGGCCATCATGGCAGGTTCTGGTGTTGGTAAATCAGTTCTTATGGGGATGATTTCTAAAAACACAGATGCAGATATAAGTGTGATTGCCCTGATAGGTGAGCGTGGACGTGAGGTTTTAGAATTTATTCAGTCAGATCTTGGGGAAGAAGGACTTAAAAGAGCTGTGGTTGTCGTAGCCACTTCTGATACATCAGCATTGATTAGAATGAAGGCTGCTTATACTGCAACAACTATTGCTGAATATTTTAGAGATCAGAATAAAGATGTTCTTTTAATGATGGATTCAATTACCCGTTTTGCTATGGCCGGACGTGAAATTGCATTATCAACAGGAGAGCCACCTGGTCAAAAAGGTTATACTCCAAGTATTTTTGCTAAACTTCCCAAACTGATGGAAAGAGCAGGAACGAAAGCGGGTGCTGGTTCCATCACTGGAATCTACACGGTGCTAGTTGAAGGTGGGGATATGGATGAACCGATTGCAGATGCCGTCCGAGGTATTTCTGATGGGCATATCGTTTTATCCCGAGAACTCGCCGCCAAAAACCATTTCCCGGCCATTGATGTTCTAGCTTCTATTTCACGGGTAATGACTAAAGTGGCTTCAAAAGAACATAAGATCATTGCAAGTCATCTTAGGGATCTTTATTCCGCTTATAAAGAATCAGAAGACCTCATTAGTGTTGGAGCTTATGCACGAGGTACAAATTCGAAAGTAGATAAGGCGATGGCCATCTATGACGATCTTATCAATTTACTTCGCCAGCAAATAGATGAGAAGTCAGATATTAATGAAATATTTGAGAGAATGCTGGAGATTGCTCGTAAAGCTGAGTCTGCAGTAGATCCAAATTTTAGCTAATGAAAAGATATCAATTCCGTTTAGAGCCTGTTCTGAAGATACGTAAGTTTAAAGAAGAAACTTGCAGGATGGAGCTTGGTCAGCTTTTAAGTGAGCTTCAACGAATCAATGAGCAATTAACCTACGATAATGATCAAATTGATAATTACTATAAAATTCAGCAAGGAGCCTTAGAAAGCGGTGGGATGAGTGCTTCTCAGCTCCAGGCCTTTCCAATGCTTATAGCAGGTAAAGTTCGCAATATTGAGCTTTTAAAGGACGCCCAGAAGAGGCAAGAACAGCTCATAGAGGATAAAAAGAAAGAACTTGCTATACTTAGAGGTGAACTCAAAGTCATAGAAAATATGAAAGAAAAAGACTTTGAGAAATATAGAAAAGAATTAAACAAAGAAATTGATAATAAAGTTGAAGAGCAAACCCAGAATTGGCTTCTTCATAAAAGTAAAGGTTAGTATGCGTTTTATTCTTTTTTCATTTCTCATTATGGGCACGGCCCTGGCAAATGAAGAAAAAATTTATTCTGAGAAAGACTTTATAAAGAAAGTAGCTGAGGAAGTTGCTGCTCAGGTAGATAAGATTAAAAAAAGTTCTGTAACAGATCTCACTAAAGAAATTGTAAAGAAGAATGAAGAACTTTCTCTGAAAGAGCTTGAGTTAAAGAAAAGAGAAGATGCTCTATTAGCTTCAGAAAAAGATCTGGCTGCAAAGTATATTGAAGTAGATCGTAAGCAGAAAAAAATTATTGGTTGTCTTGATAAAAACGCAGAGGAAGAGAAGTTAAGAATTACTCAAGTGGTAGATATGATCTCGAATATGCGACCGCAAAAAGCAGCAGAAATACTTTCAGTACAAGATTCTTTCATTGCTGTTCAAATCTTGCAAAAAATTGATCCCAAGAAGGCATCAAAGATTTTTAACTTTATGGATAAAGACATCTCTGCGAAGTTGCAAAAGCAATATTTGCAGATGAAAAAGTAGAGTAAGGAAGTTTCTGCCCGGCTTCATTTTTTTGCCCCTACTGTGGCAAAATAAATGAAGGACCAAAAAAAGGATATAAATGTTACTAGGTCTTCAACAACTTTTCTCATCATCTAAATCCCAAGGGATGACTGAGTCTTTAAAGGGGCAGGAGCTTGATCTTGCTAACCTTACTAAGACACAAGGTCTTGATGATTTTGCAGTTGAGTTATTGAATACTCTTCAAGGAATGAATCCTGAAGAGGCAAAAGCATTTATGATGACTCTGCCAAAAGATATGCAGGGACAATTAGAAAACTTAGTAACGCTCGAAAATCCAAAACTTTCAAATACAGTTCATTTTGCGTCTCAAGGCTTTACTCAAGAACCAAATGTTTCACTCGAAACTATGGGTGTTGAGCAAGGCTTTGAGACAAATGGAATAGAGAATAAAACTTCTTTGAAAGATTTCATGTCTTCTCTGGTTGGCAAGAAGACCCCGGAACTAAAATCACAAGAAGTATTAACTGATAAGGTTACTAGTCGTAGTCCGGCCATTGACTTTAATCCTGAAAATATCGATCAAAAGTTAATGGACTTTGAAGATTTTAGCTTACAAAAGAATCTTGTTAAGAGAACGCAAATAACACCTACTTATCCAGGACTCGAAGCTAAAAAAGAACTTAATCTTAAAACAACAGAAGTTGTTAATGAGATTTCAGCAGGAGAAGGGCAAGTTCAAAACTCTGCTCACTTTGTTCTTAATACACTGGTTGAGAGTCAAGGTAATCAATCCAGCACTGCTGATTCTCCTTTATTTAAAGTTGAGACAGCTGCTCCTATCTTTGATGGCAACCAGATTAAATCAACTGATGCTAAAGTCATCATGGATCAGATCAGTAACTATATTATTCAGGCCAAGGCTAGCAAGGAGCCAACAGTCAATTTCAAGATGAACCACTCTGAGTTAGGGCAACTTGATATTACTGTAGCTAAAGCTATGCAGGCAGGAGATGCAGTTACGATTAATATTGGTGCAAGTGCTCTTGAAGGGAAAAACTTCTTCACTCAAAACCTAAAAGAATTATCTACACACCTTGCTCAGGCAGGGATTACCGTCACTGATATTAAAGTAGAATCTTCTTCTGCTGGAACTAAATCAGACTTTGATTTTAATCAGCAGCAACGACATGCGGATTCTGGTCAGAAACAATTTAATTCTGAACAAAACCAAAGACGTCATGATCAGGAAAGAAGACAGGAACTTTGGGATCTTTTAGGTAACAGGGAGGCCGCTTAATGGCCGAAATGGGACGTCCGATCACTCCACAGGAAATGCGGTATCGTCAGGTCGAAATGGCGCCAAAGGCCCTTAATACTAAAGGCAAGTCAGAAGCCCAGCTTCGTGAAGAAATCATCAACCGCGCCACTGGCCAAAAAAATACAAAAAGCATTTATAAAGATGGTCCTCATAATCAAATGGGAAAGGATGAGTTTTTAAAGCTTCTTACTTTCCAGCTTCAGAACCAGGATCCAATGAATCCTATGGAGCAGAGTAAGTTTACTGGGGAACTCGCTCAATTCTCACAACTAGAACAACTTTCAAATTTAAATAAGAAGTTTGACGATGCTAATAAAACGCAGAGTCTACAAGATAAGTTTTATGCTGCTTCTTTTGTCGGCAAGAAGATTGTTACTCAGGGCTCTTCTCTTGATCTCAAACAACCAGGGGAGAGACAAGACGTTCTCTTTAAGCTGGATGCACCTGCTTCTAAAGTAGTGATTCGCATTCTTGATGAGAAAAATAACATTGCTAGTGAAATCTGGAGAGATGGTATGGGCCAAGGCTCTCATCAGGTTTCATGGGATGGGATACAGCTTGATGGTGCTCCTGCTCCTAAAGGTCTTTATAAAATTCAAGTTAAGGCCTGGGATGATCAGGGTCAGAACGTCATGGCAAGAACTGAAGCAACAGGTATCGTTGAAAGTGTTACTTTCGACGAAGGGGAGCCAATCCTTACTGTTAATGGACAAAAAGTTTATTTAAGAGATGTCGCGAGTTTTCATACGGCAGATGCAAAAACACATCAGTCGGCATTAAATTCCGATATTTCTAATGTAGGTAATCCAGTGATAAAATCTCCTAAAGGCATTTCATCTCAACAAGTGATGAATGCTTATAGTGATAACGCAGGGATTTACGACTAATGGCTAAGATTAATAATTTTCTCATTCCTAATGTAAATACTCTTGATACCAATAAAAATTCGGTAGCAGAGAGTAATAAACTTCAAAAGGGTGAGAAGAGTGAGTTTAAAGGTTTAATCGATAAATTTTCCCAAGCGGATTTAAGACAACCTCAAATTCACCAGGGTGATCTGGGCCCACAAATTAATTTTTCAACTCATGCAACAAAGAGATTGCAGGAGAGAAATATTGAGCTTGATGGAAATGAGTACATGAAGCTTAAAGAAGCGATTAGTAAGCTACGCAACAAGGGAGGTCATGATTCGCTTGTTATTACTCAAAAAGCTGCCTACGTCATAGATGTAGATAAGAGCACGGTAGTAACGGCCGTTGATAAGAATAATATGAATGAAAACGTATTTACTAAGATCGATTCAACTATTTTTATGATGTAGGTTTTTAAAGAATTATAATTTTAGTCGAGGTGGCTGGTCCTTTCCGGAAGCCATGGAGTAAGAGCCCGTCGTGCCTTCTCCCCTCGCCAAAATGGAGTCTAGGAGGGACAACATGAGTATTCTATCATCTTTTAACATCGGTATCACTGGTCTTAATGCTGCTGGTTCAAGTATGGGCGTAATCGGTGATAACATCGCTAACGCTGGTACATTCGGCTTCAAAGCATCCCGCGCAGAATTTCAAGACATGATTGCCAATTCTCTAAAGGGAATTGATGGTGGAGACCAGATTGGTTCTGGTACTAAGCTTGCTCACGTTACCCCTCAGTTTACTCAAGGTACAGTTACTCGTACTGAAAATATTACGGATCTTGCTATTAACGGAAATGGCTTCTTTATTGTCGATGCTCCTTTCGGTAAAGGTTACACTCGTGACGGTGCTTTCCACTTCGATAAAGAAGGTTACATGATTAACGGTGATGGTTACCGTGTACAAGGTTTCATGGCCGATGAGAAAGGAAAAGAGATTACTAATAAGCAAGGACCAATCAAACTAGGTAATACAACAATCCCAGCAACAGCTACAACTGAAGTTGGCATTTCAATGAACCTGGATTCTCGTGAAAATGTAAAAGTTTTCGATCCGGCTAACCCTGATAAAACTTCTAACTTCAATACATCTGTTACAGTGTATGACAACGTAGGTACAGCTCGTCTTGTAAGTATTTATTTCAATAAACTTCAAGATGGTAACTGGGAATACCATGCAATGGTTGACGGTGCTGATGCTACTGGTGGTGAGCCAGGAAAAATGGTTGAAATGGCCAATGGTACACTTCGCTTCAACTCTAAAGGTCAGCTTGAAGAAGAAGTTCCAGGACTTAATGCTTTCAATTTCAATAAAGGTGCAGCTCAAGGTCAGCAAATTGCTTTCAACTTCGGAGAGTCACTTAAAGAAGGTGGAACAGGTCTTGATGCTACTACTCAGTACGGTTCTAAATCTTCAGTAGCTCGTCATACTCAAGATGGTTCTTCTGCTGCAACTCTAGCTTCTATGTCATTTAATGACGAAGGTATTCTGACTGCAGTATATGACAATGGTGAGCAAAGAAATCTTGGACAAGTTGCTGTAGCAAAATTTGAAAATAACGAGGGGCTATTCAAAACAGGTAAGAACCTCTTTAAGCAAACCCTTAAATCAGGTCAGGCAGCTGTTGGTAAGCCAGGATCAGATGGCCGTGGTGAAGTTCTTTCGAAATCTATTGAGCAGTCTAACGTTGATATCGCTCAAGAGTTTATCGCTCTAATGGGAGCTCAGAGAAACTTCCAGGCCAATACAAGAACAATCACTACAAGTGATCAAATGCTTCAAGAAGTACTTAATATTAAACGTTAATTTGATTAATCTCTCCTAGTTCAAAAACGTTGGAAGGCCCCTGAAATGGGGCCTTCTTTAATAGCTTATGAATGA
This sequence comes from Bacteriovoracaceae bacterium, assembly GCA_035306925.1. Classification (GTDB taxonomy): domain Bacteria; phylum Bdellovibrionota; class Bacteriovoracia; order Bacteriovoracales; family Bacteriovoracaceae; genus Peredibacter. The sequence goes on from DATGND010000157.1 coordinate 9,181, forward strand.
ATATTTAAAACAGCTTCACCAAAAAATTCTCGAACATCATCAAAAAGTGGAAACCAATTACCCACAAGGAATGACCTGTAAGAACGGCTGCTCTCGCTGTTGTTATGTGG
>DATGND010000158.1:0-4272 GCA_035306925.1 Bacteriovoracaceae bacterium
ATATTAATCGTTTGATTAGAAAGACGTGGTGTACAACGAAAAAAATAGAAAGACTGAAAGATCATTTAGAGATCTTTCAGTACTATTATAATGAGATTTACCTTAGAGGCTTAACACCAATATAAGGGGGCAGTTCTGGTCTAATCAAGGACCGGGCCCATCTTCGTATCAATGGCGTAGAGAATAGCGTCTTTAAAAAGTTCCCAGAATTTATCCGTGTGAGCAGGATTGGAGTTCGGTAGTTCCAGCGTATAGGTTGGAATATGTCTTTCTTTACCGGCCCAGTTCCCAAGACTTCCAGGGAAGATAGGGTAGTTCGAAATTTTGTAACCACTAGATCTTCGACTCATTTCTTCTAGAAGCTGTAATGCTGACTGCCCCTTATCGGCCTTAAGGCTTGGGCCATCATAATCAAGAATAGTGAGAGGAGAGTGAACAGAGATAACTTTATTCGGGTTATATCTGATAATAAGGTTCATCTGAAAAATGGTCTCTTGTTCACTGGCCGCATGTGGGCCTGGATATTTTCTTTTATCACCGCGAGTATTTTGTTTCCATTTTTGGTGAGCATGGGCTTGCCAATCTCTCGTTGGAAAATTTCTGTTTACATCAACACCACGGCCATTGGTTCTTGTTGGACGGGTTTTAAAAAATGAGTCAGGTGCAACTAGAGGAGCAATGATGACTTGCTTGTCATGGAATTGATGATTTTTTAATTCTCTCATTAAATCCCAACAGAACTTAATAGGAGTAATTTCATCTCCATGGACTCCACACATCACTAATGTGGTATTCGCACTGGCCTTCGGATCTTTTTCTTCTCCAAAAGAAGTCCAGATAAGGGGAGTACCTAGATTAGAGTTTCTTACGTGATGCCATTTAAATTCTTCACATCTCGGTTCACCCCAACGGTATTCTGCAAACTTTTTCTTCATTTCATTACAAAACTTTTGAACCCCAGGAGCAAGCTCATAAGTTTGAGGAGTCGGAGGTGTTTCTGGTTCTGTTGAAGCTATCTCTGTCTCATCATTTTTGAGTTCTTCAGCAGGTGATTCTTTTTCAGTAATAGTTCCTTCTGTTTCGTTATCAGGGTTTTTTACTGATTCGCCGCTTAGCGTGACAGAGCAAGAGTACGTATTGGCCAAAGCCAAAATGAATAGGAGATGTGATAATTTCATGGTTTTATATTAAATAAGTTTATTGAGACTGTCTTTATGAATAAGTTGCAAATTTTGGCCAAAAATTCTCACACTTTTTTTATTGATAGGGTGAAAGAAGAGGCTGAGCTTCTAGGGGTTGAGGTAGGGATTATAAATCCCTGGCTTGAGAGAATTTATCAGACAAATGATCAGGAAGTTTTTTTAGTCAGAACTACGGCCATTCACGGGACAGATGATGATTTAAATTTTATTGAAGAATTTAATCTCAAAACTCTGCCTTCTCTGAAAGCATTGAGGGTATTAAGAACAAAGCCTCACCAGTTTGCTTACTTTGAATCTTTGGATATTGCTCATCTGCCCTGGTTGAATCTTCTTACTTCCTCTGAAGAAGAAATCCTGGCCTTTGCCCAAGATAAAAAAAAGTTATTGATTAAACCACAACGTGGTCAGGGAGGTTGGGGAGTAAGAGTTTTTTTAGGAGTGGAGGAACTTCTGGCCTGGTGGCGTGTAAGTTCAGATCGAGAGTATCTGCTTCAGCCCTATATTGAAGAGCATGAGGAAGTGCGTGTCTTTTTTATGGGAAAGACTTTTTTAGCGCTGAAAAGACTTAAAAAAGGTGTCGCCGCTAATTTTCGCCAAGAGGGAGAAGCGATCGCCATTTCCGTCCCCTTGGAACTAGAAAAAATAGTAGAGAAAATAAGACAAGATCTTGATCTCCCCTACGGAGCCGCCGACTTCCTTCTTTACGCGCCAAAAGGTACGCCGTACCTTTTGGAAATGAATCTGGTGCCGGGGATTGAGCAATTGGAAGGGGTGACGGGGCGAAATATTGCTCAAGAACTGCTTTCAATCTTTTTGAAACCTTAATTTGCCAAGTATTATTGTCAACTGAACTCAAGTGTTTTGCCTCTTTGACCGAGAAGTAAGTGATTTTAAAAAGTCAAAGGGGTATGTGATGCTAACCAGTTTCTCCGAATTTAAATATTATCAGTCATTTAGGGTCCCTGTGGAATCCCGTGATGATGTTATGTTTTTGGTAGAGAGGGAAACTGAACTAGGAAAATATGAGTTCGTCTCCCAAGTCAAATTAAAAGATGTCAGTATGAGTGGAGTGGGGTTTGTAACTGATGCTCCTTTACCAGTCGGAACCATTATACGTTGTTCGATACAGTTTAAACGTCTGCGTTTTGATTTCGGTGCCAGTATTGTTCGGGTTTTTAAAGCTATCGATGAGCCTGATCTGATGAGCTATGGAGCTGAGCTTGATAGCGAAGATTATGGCAATATGAAGCGCTTTATTGAACAATATATTAATTCTCTACCACAAGAGCGATTAAGAGAAAGCCTTACACAGCTTGCTCTTGCTGAACATTTTGCCTCTGAAAAAGAAGGATTCGAGATGTTTAGCTTGCTTCTTTCTTTATTCAAAGACATTACACAATTTGGAAACAAAGAGAAGTTTGTTGAGAGTATGCTCGAAGAAATCATTCGTATTTTAAATGCACAGAGAGCAACAGTTTACCTGGTGAATACAGAGAAGAACGAACTGGAAGCAGTTGCGGCCCTAGGTATTGATAAAGAAATTTTAAAGTTTGATTACCGTAAAGGGATTGCAGGTTCTGTCTTTACTACCGGAGTTTCACTTAATATTGATACAACCTCTGATAAGGTGAGATTCTCTCAAGAGCTGGATAAGATTACAGGCCTTGAGACCAAGTCCATTATCTGTTCTCCTATTATGAACAGAGAGGATAAGATCATTGGTGTCATTGAAGTCTGTAACAAAAGAAACGAGGATCGCTTCTTAATTGAAGATGAGAAGACGATGAAAGTTCTTGCTCTTATTCTTTCAAGTGTCTTCCATAACTATTCACCTCTTTCAGAAAAGTCTCTGATCAGAAGATTCTCAGCTCCTTATGATCGTGAATATGCCTGGATTGGCCGATCCGCTCATACTGCAGATTTAAGAAAATCCATTGTTCAATTGAAAGATATTGATTCCACTCTTCTTATCACTGGAGAAGTGGGAGTCGGGAAAAAACTTTTTTCTCGTATCATTCATAATGAGGGGAAAAGAGGTCTTGGCCCTTATAGAGTTTTTAATATTAAAGGCGTTGATGCTCACTCGATGTTTAAAGAGTTCAATCAAGGTCAAATCTTTAGAGAGTGCTCTGGCGGAACCCTGGTTTTTGATGAAATTGGTTTTATGCCATTAAGTCTTCAAAAAGAACTTATTCAGCTGATTCACCTCTCTCAAGAGTGTGATGTGAGAGTGATTTTCACCACCAGTCGTGATCTGAAAGTGCAAATTGAAGAAGAGGGGACTTTTAACCCTGAACTCTATCGCATTATATCTTCCAGTGAAGTGAATATTGAACCATTAAGAAAACGCCCTCAAGATGTAGAGGATCTTCTTAACTTCTACCTTAAAAGAGAATGCCGAAAACAAGGTTTCTTGATGAAAGATTTTACTGAAGAGGTTAAATCTCAACTCATCAGTTACTCATGGCCTGGAAACGTTATTGAGCTTGAAAAGGCCGTTGAAAAAGCAGTGCTCTACAATCCCAAATCCCATGTCATTAGTGATCTTGGAAGTAAGGCCATTCCTATTATTGATGTGACTAAAGGTTCAGGAGCACTTTTAGAAAATATTCCGCACGCAGATAATCCGGAAATTCCTCTAAAAGATAGAGTAGCGCTGGTTGAGCGGGAGATGATTCTTGCAGAGATCAAACGTTGTAGAGGGAATAAATCGAAAGCCGCTATTGCGATGGGAATTTCCCGAGAAGCTCTTCGTAAAAAACTTCTTATGAGTGATGAGATCATCGAGTCACTAAAAGAAAAAGATACTCAAAAAGCTGCATAAAAAATTTCAGAGGAAAGAGAAAAATCTCTTTCCTCTTTCTTAACTTTTCATCTATCTTTCCGATAAGCCATTACATTCTATAAAAAAAGGTACTTCGTTTTGCAGCAGCTGGGCATATTATTGGCCAATTTCCGATTTCTTGATTTGCTCGATATCGCAGCAGTTGCTTATATTATATATCGTTTTCTCATTATCGTTCAGGGGACCAGAGCTTACCAAATGCTTTTTGGTATTCTGGCGCTAGCA
>DATGND010000159.1:0-3516 GCA_035306925.1 Bacteriovoracaceae bacterium
CACTGCGAATTTGTTTTTATCAAGGCCAGTATACTTGCGTTGATCTCTTAATCCGAGACTAGAGTTGAAGTTATAAATCATACTTTCGTCTCTGAGATATTTCTCAGGTTTCTTGATAAGGATTTCCTCTGCACCAGGATTCTTGTCCTCATCAGAGAGGGGAAGAGCGTAAAGAGAAGTCGAAGCTATAAAAATTAAAAAATATAATATCTTCATTTATTTCACCGCTAATGATTCAAAGTTTTCACCAGGAAAGTCTTCTAGCCCCATAAGATCGGCCAGTTCTAGTTTCCTTAATAGATGCTCAAACTTTGCTTCCTGAGTATTGATATGGGAGAGAACAAGGTTGTCTAAGGCAATTTTAATATCCGGGTAAGTAGCAACTCCTGCTACATAGTTATCCAGCACAACATCATAGTTACTTTGAGCATTTTTATGCTGAAAGCCTGAGATCTCTACTTTTTGTTCAAGAAAACGAAGAGTTTTAAAAATGGTTCTCACTTTTACTTCAAGTTCCCGACGAACGTTATAGAAGTTAGTTTCAGTGATTTTCTTATTAAGAAAAGCTTCTTGATTTCTTCTGCCGTTAAAAAATCCACCTTCTCCTAGAAGGTTCCATCTCATATCAATGGCAGCAACAAGTTCAATATTTCTATTTCCTGGAGAAGTTTGATAATTCCAATAACTTCCATCTGGATCAAAACCCGTGCGATAGGTTCCAAGATTCAGAGAGAATTTTGGTAGAGGAAGGTTATCTTTAAGAGTTTTCTCATAGGTACGGCTAGCGTTATCATAGGCGAGTTTAGCATCTCTAAAAGCAGGTGATTGGGCCTGAGCAAGCTTGAGAGCTTCATCTTGAGTGGCATTTAAGCTTTTATATTGAAGCTGTTCATTGGTCCTGTATGTGCCGCGATACTCATCACCTAATAGGTTTGACATTCTTTCTTCATCAACACCTAGAGCGAAAGAAGCTTCTTGGTATTCAGTTTGGGCCCTTAGATATTCTGAGCGGGTCTGATAGTATTCCTGGGCCCGAATTTTTTTTAATTTTAATTTTTCTCGGGCCACTTTATGAATAAAAGAAGCCTGACGAAGTTGTTCTCTTTTAATTTTTAAAATTTCTTTGGTCTTCAATAATCTAAAGTACTGAGCAATAACTGCAAATTTTAAGTGTCTTCTTTCTTCTTTGAGGATTTGCTCCTGTCTATTAAGAAAATGTTTTTGGTTTTGATACTCGAGATAATCTCTTCCCCAATTGAAAAGAGTATAATCTTCAATAACTAAGCCAAGACTTCCTGTCGGAGCTTGTTGAGCTCCCATTCGGGGAGTGTTTTGGGAAGATTCTTTTATTCGATCAATGCGATGATTGGAAGCTTGAAGCTCCAATGAGACATTAGGTAGCCAAAAGCTTTGAAAGATATCCGAACGACGAAGATCAATTCTACTTTTTTGATAATCTCTGATTTTTTCGAAAGGGTTTTTTCTTAAGGCTTCTTCAATGGAAGACCTTAAATCAATATAACGTCCTTCGGTACTAGATGATTGAGTTGATTGTGGATTCCATCTTTTCGAAGTAGAAGGAGTTGCCGCTTCTTTTAACTCCTCAGAGATGGTTGCTTCGAAAACACTTAGATCGTCGTCTTGGGCCCAAAGCCACAGAGGCATTAAGGCGAATAAAGGCCATAGATAGCGCAAAATTGTTCTCCCGAATTTTACCAAGTATGTGTGGGTAAAATTCTAGCATTAACAATTCTGAGAAGTAAAATCAGTTATAAGGCAATTCCAGGGCATCCAGAGCGGATGATATTCTCTTCCATTTTCTCAATTTGCAGATTTGTGAGGTAAAGCTCATTTTCTATACGCACACTGTTTGATTTCAAAGTGGCGTGGAGGGTTTCACGGGCCTTGGGACTTTTTTTAATCAGTTGCTTATTTCTTTGGAGAAGGGCATTGAGTTTTTGTTGAATTTTAATTTTAGCACTTCTTTCACTATGAAGATCTTTGCATCTTAAAGAAAGGGCCGGCTTGTCAGTAATACTGTGCGTTAGCTCGATTTGAGCATAAGTTGACTGAAACACTCCGAACACAAGCAAGAAAACTAATTTCATAGAGTTATTCTAACATGCACCCGAATGAGAACAAGCCTGAATTTCTTGTCGAGTTAGGCCCTAAGAAGTAAGATGAGTCACAAATATTTATAGGTAATTTATGCTGAAAAAAACAGTGGTTCTTATACCGGCCAGATATAATTCATCTCGTTTTCCGGGAAAGCCCCTTGCTATGATTCAAGGGAAATCCATGATCCAAAGAGTTTACGAAAACTGTAAACTTTCAGGTTTTGAATGTGCCGTGGTAACGGATGATGAGAGAATTGAAAAGCACGTGAAAGATTTTGGTGGAAATGCTGTTCGCATTAATGATGATGTGCCTTCAGGATCAGAGAGAATCGCTTTAGCTTTTGAAAGATTTTATAAAAAAGATCAGTTTGAAATCGTGATTAATGTTCAAGGAGATGAACCCCTTTTAAATGGAGAAGTTCTTCGGGAGCTTTCTTCCTTTCATGCTCAATCTGATTACGACATTGCTACTTTAATCAGACCACGTATGAGTGATGAAAAAGATTTTACTAATCCTAATGTCGTTAAGGCCGTTTATTGTGAAGACTCTAAAAAGTGTCTTTATTTTTCTCGGGCTTCTCTTCCATTTTTTCGCGACAACGAAACGAGTTACCAATGGTATCAACATATTGGAGTGTATAGCTACAAGGCAGAAGCCCTGGAGAGATTTATTAAATTGCCGGAATCAAAATTAGAAAATCTGGAAAGGTTGGAGCAGCTAAGAGCTTTGGAAAACCAAATGAATATCGGAGCGATTATTTCTACTCAAAAATTAGTGGGAGTAGATGTACCGGAAGACATTAAAAAAGTAGAAGAGGTTTTAAGTGAACAGAAATAAAAAATATATTTTCATTACTGGAGGAGTAACAAGCTCTCTAGGTAAAGGACTTGCGGCTGCCAGTATTGGATGTCTTCTTGAGCGCCGAGGATTGAAGATTAACATGCTTAAGATGGATCCTTATATCAACGTGGATCCGGGAACAATGAGTCCTACTCAGCATGGTGAAGTTTTTGTGACTGAAGACGGAGCAGAAACGGATCTGGATCTAGGTCATTATGAAAGATTTACGAGTTTAAATCTTACTCGAGATAATAACTTTACTTCAGGTAAGGTTTATCTGCAGGTCATTGAAAATGAACGTGATGGAAAGTACCTGGGTAAAACTGTTCAGGTGGTTCCTCATATCACAGATGAGATTAAAAGAAGAATTCACAATGCCAGCGCAGACAGTGATCTTCTCATTGGAGAAATCGGAGGAACAGTCGGAGATATTGAGTCTCTTCCTTTCATGGAAGCCATCCGTCAGTTTGCTCTTGATGTGGGACCGGAGAACTGCTTATTCATTCACGTGGTTCTTGTTCCTTATATTCATGCTGCTGGAGAATTGAAATCTAAACC
>DATGND010000160.1:0-9509 GCA_035306925.1 Bacteriovoracaceae bacterium
GGATTTATTAATGGTGCTCGTTGGACAGCTGCAACAGGCAAGGCCGTCGTCAATTTTGTAAAAGAGTCAAAGAAGATACATGGCCTGGAAAATGCCGATCTGGCAACTCGCTTAAACAGAGTGACTGATCAACTTCGAGGAGGGGCAGTTGCAGGAGATGGGATCGCTTTGAGTGGAGGGGTTTTAAAGCAAGTGGAGTTTCCAGATGGTAGCACGGTCCTTCAGTACACTAAACAGGTTGTTGGTAAGGATGGAAAAACTCACACCATAACACGGGAAGTTCCTGTGGATGCGAAAACCAAGAGTATTGATGCTAATACAGAAATGGGAAAAGAAATCCTCGCGGGAATGGTCAATGCTCAGGAAGGAAAGGGAAGTTTAGTTTTCATCGATGTGAACCATTTAGGAAAAGTGAATTACTTCCAGGGAGGAACACAAACAGGGGACAAATATCTTGAAAGTGTTTCAGAGGCCCTTAGAAAAAATCTTCGTCCAGGAGATCATCTCTTTAAGAATGGAGGGGATGAGCTGGTCGTGATTATTAAGAATAATGATCCTACTGTAGTAAGAAATATTTCTCAAAGAATGATTCAAGAAGTGGACTCTCATCCAGAAATTCGTTCGATCTTTCGTAATGAAGTGAAGTTGATCTCCCAGCAGTATAAAGATTTAAACAAGGCCACGAGTGTTGATAATCTACCTCAAACAGTCAGGGCGAGCTTGAGTCCTGATGAGCTTGCAGCAGCAGGTAAGGATTTTGCGAGCTTCAAAGCATCTAAGCTTAATAAGTTAAAAGAAGACTTGGTAGATCAGACAAGTTATCGTGGTTCAGTTTCTATCGGGTCTTCTCTTATACGTGAGGGGGATGATTTAGCTACGAGCTTAGCTAAAGCGGAAAATCAAGCTTCCAGAGTAAAAGCGGAATATAAGTTAAGACTTGGGCATGATATTGATAAGTACAAAGTCACGCCCGAAGAATTTAAAGACATTAAAAAGTGGGCCCCACCACAGGCCTTAGATCCCAATTAGTGGATAAGACGGCAATGAGCTCTTCCACGATATCTGAAATTCTCTACTGCGATATTAGTGTGCGCTACAGAACCTTCTTCTGAAGCAAAATATAGATTAAGAACTTTACGAAGAGTTAGATCTCTTGTTCCTAAAATATATGAAGTGATGGTGTATTCGTTGCTGTCATTCACCATACTTGTAGAGTTGGGAAGGGTGTTTACGACTTTCCCATTAACAATTAATTCAACAGTATTTGGGAAACTCACTTCTGAGTTATGTCTTAGATCATCTTCATAAAAGTAACCAAGAGGTCCATAAACCTTGATCTCTTTTTTCTGACCAAGAGTGCATCTCATAGTTGGTTCAGTAGAAGCAATGCTAAGGGTTGATACTAAAGCAAGAGTTAAAATAATAAGTTTTTTCATGGGCCTTAAATATTAAAAAGAGAGGGCTTTGGCCATGAAAATGTAAGCTTTACCTATTTTAAAATAATGTTTTTTCGCCTGGCAATGAGCTTGTGAAGACCTCTGGAAGGCTCCTCTTCCTCAATATCTCCCACAATTTCTTCAAGGATATCTAGTAGGGTGATAATCCCGATGTGTTCATCTTTTTCATTTACGACACTGGCCATATGCTGGCGTTTTTTCTGCATTTTTAAAAACACATCCAAAATATTTTCTTTAATATTAACTACGGTGATAGGACGGATAATGCTCTCCCAGGAGATTTTGGGATCGTTGGCAATTTCTTGAAATACTTTACTTTGTAGTAGTCCAACAACCGTATCTCCATCAATGACGGGATAGCGAGTGTGGGAAGTCTGGGCAATCTTCTCAATAATCTCTTCTTTGGTATTACTAAACTCAATGTAATCGATTTCTTCTACGGGAATAAAGGCCTTCTTAACGGAGTAGCCTTTGAGAGAAACGAGATTGTTGACAAAGTTTTTATGATAGTTAGGAAGATGGCCGATATCAATCATCAGGTGACTTTTTTCTAACTCGTCTTTTGTATTTTTAAGCTTTAAACGATCCAGAAAGAAGGAGGTGGAGAGTTCTAGAAAACTCACGATGGGAGACAATGCCTTATCAATCAGAAATAAAATCCTCGTTCCCCATATAAGAATGAGCTTTGGCTTTCTAAGAGCAAAAGTTTTAGGGATGAGTTCTCCAAAAACAACACTCAAGTAAGTCAGGGGAAGAATAACTATTGTTACAGAGATGGCTTCAGCTAAAGTTGGAGGGAGGTGGTATTTGTTGACGAGGATCGGTTCTAGTTGTTCTACCGCCCCTGTACCTCCTACCGCAGCAGCTATGGCCCCGACAAGAGTAATTCCAATCTGGATAACAGAGAGTGTTCTTTCAGGACGTCTCTTAAAGACTCGAATTCTTCTAAATAAAGGAAATTGATATTCTTCTAATTCTGAAAGTTGGTCTTTTGATACGGTGACGAAGGCCATTTCATAAGCAGAGAAAAAGGCATTGAGGATCAAGCAGACGACAACAATTAAAATGTCTAACATGGTGATTTGATACTATCACTAACGATTTCGAAGTGAAATACGTTCTTCATATAAGTGAGCTTTTATTCCATGTGGAGTAAATTCAATATGTTGTATTTTAATGCTTAAAAGAATCTTTAGAATGCCGATAAGAATTAAGAAGATCTTAATAAGTGGCGTAAGGATTCTCCATGTCTGTGTCAGCCGAAGAATTAGAGGAATTTAAAGCGGAAGCTCATGAGCTTCTGGATATTGCAGAGAAATCTCTTCTTTCATTTGATGAGGGGGCAGACTATATCTCTTGTTACAACGCTATCTTTCGAAGTCTTCACAATCTAAAAGGTGGGGCCGGAATGATGGAGTTTGAAGCGCTCCGTGATCATACCCATAAACTAGAAACCATTTTTACTCAGTTCCAGAATAAGACAGAAATACCGGCCGAGTATCAGGACTTCTTTTTAAAAGGTGTCGATGCGGCCCGATCCATTCTTGAAGGGAAGGAAGTCGGTTTTTCTTATGAAGTTAAAAAGGATACTCCTCATATTAAGATTAAAGAGGAAGAACTCATCTCGCTCAACACTTCTTCCTTAGAAGAATTTCTTACCAATTGCTATGAGTATTTAGAGAAAATATCAAAAGCATTACAGCTCTTTGAAAGTGGTAACTCTAGTGCTGAAGTTTTAAATGAGATGTATCGCAGCATTCACTCCTTAAAAGGTGATGCTTACCTCTTCTCATTTCAATCAGTAGGTGATGTGGCCCATGCGATGGAATCCGCTTTAGCACCACTTCGTAATGGAAAGGGCCAAGTAGGAAAATCATTAATCAACTGTCTTTTCAAGGCCATTGATGTCCTCGAGCTACTTCTGAAGAATTCGACGGCCAACATGGAAGGACCAGGGCTACAAAAAATTGTGGATGCTATTTGCAATGCTCTGGAGAAAGCAAGTGTCTTGGATGATAGTAGCGCAATTCCACCGCCTGCTTCTGTTATTCATTCTGCCAAAGTAGAGAAAGAAGCCTCCAGTAGTATCAGAGTTCCTGTTGAGTTACTCGATAGCATGATGGCCCTAATGGGGGAAATGGTTCTTATTCGTAACCAAGTCTTTCAATATTCCAATAAGTCAGAAGATCTTGAATTGCAAAGCATGAGTAAACGTCTTAATGCTGTTACCAGTGAAATTCAAGAGCAGATGATGAAGACAAGAATGCAGCCTATAGGCAATGTCTTCTCAAAGTTTAATCGAGTTGTAAGAGATCTCGCTGGAGAGTTAGGGAAAAATATAACTCTTCATATTGAAGGCTCGAAAACAGAACTCGATAAATCATTACTTGAGGCCATAAATGATCCTCTTACTCATATTGTAAGAAATTCTTGCGACCATGGTATTGAAACTCCCAGTGTAAGACTTGAAAAAGGTAAATCTGCAAATGGTAGATTAGATATCAAGTCTTTTCATGAAGGGGGACAAGTCTTTATTGAAGTAAAAGATGACGGGAAAGGTTTAAGTAGAAGTCACATAATCAGTAAAGCAGTAGAGAAGAAACTTATTACTGATTATGAAGCACAACACTTAAGTGAAAAAGAAATCTTTGAACTGATTTTTCTTCCTGGATTTTCAACCGCATCTCAGGTGACGAATGTTTCAGGGCGTGGAGTTGGTATGGATGTTGTCCGTACTAATATTGAACGCATCGGTGGAAGCATTGAGCTGTGGAGTGAGGAGAATGTAGGAACAACTATTACCATTAAGATCCCTTTGACCTTGGCGATTATCCCGGCCTTAATGGTCAGAAGCGCTAATACAACTCTGGCCATTCCTCAGTTAAAACTAGAAGAACTGGTTAGAGTTGATCTGGAAGAGGATCCACATCAAATAGAAACTCTCTATGGGGCTGCTATCTATCGTTTGAGAGGAGAGCTCCTTCAGCTTGTTGATATGAATGTCATCATGGAGAAGAGAGAGAGTTTTGAAATTGGTGATAAAAAGATTTTCAACATTGCGGTATTAAATGCTGATAATCAACGTTTTGGGATTGTGGTAGATGAGATTCTTGATACTGCTGATATCGTAGTTAAGCCTATCAATCGCTTATTAAAATCTCTTCAAATTTATTCTGGGGCAACTGTTTTAGGAGATGGCTCAATAGCTTTGATTTTAGATGTTACGGGAATCTCAAAAATTGCTCAGATTAACATTGATAAAAATAATAAGTCTCGAGTTGAGGTAGAGAAACCAAGCCTGATCCAGGACTTCTTACTATTTAAATTAAACTCAGAGGCAACTCATGCCATTGCTTTAAGTTATGTAGATAGAATTGAGGAATTTAAAGCTAGTGACATTGAATATTCCGGCAAGCAAATGGTTATCCGCTACCGAGGTAAGGTACTGCCTCTCATTGCAGTGAATGAGCAGCTGGACTATGGAGAAGATCATTTGAGCGAAATCTTTTCAGTCATTCTCATAGAAAGAGCAAGAAGTCCTTACGGTTTAATTGTTAATAAGATTATTGATACTTTATCAACTCCTGAAGAAGTGGCTGCTCCAATCCGTTATCAGCAAGGGATTATTGGAAACCTTTATACTTCGAATGAACTTGTTGTAGTGGTAGATCCATTTCAGATCATAGATAAAAATTTTGGAATTTGTCATGAACCAGTTCAGGTCAACAATGTCCTTCATTCAAATTTAAAGAAAGTCTTACTAGTGGAAGACACGGTCTTTTTCAGGAGATTTATTCAAGGTGTTTTAGAGAAAAATGGATTCCAGGTCTTGGTCGCTCAGAATGGTAAAGAGGCCATCGAGGTTCTTAATAATCATGGAAGTGAGATCAGCCTTATTATCTCTGATATCGAAATGCCACAAATGAATGGCTTTGAGATGGCACGGAAAATTCGAACATATCCTCATTATCAGAATCTTCCGATGATTGCTGTCAGCTCGAAAGCGGACAAGAGTTATCGCGATGAAGGGAAAATCGCTGGGTTTGATTTATACCTTGAAAAACTAAGACCAGAAACTTTATTGGCCGCAATCTCTGAGTTAGAAGGCAAAACGAGGAGAGTAGCATGACAGAGCAATTAACAACTTTTTACATTGGAAAGATTCTCTTTGGTATCAGAGTAGGAAGAGTTCAGGAAGTTACAGGACAAACTCAAATTACTCCTGTACCACGGGCCCCGGCATTTATTAGAGGGCTAATTAATTTAAGAGGGCAAATTACAACCGCCATTGATCTTAATGAGCTTTTCAAAGGTCCTTCACAAGAGAAGGACGACCACATGACAGTTGTCTGCCATATGGATGGAAGTCTTGTTTCTCTTATCGTCGATAGTATTGGGGATGTGGTCGAAGTGGAGAAATCTTGTTTTGAAGAAACTCCAGAGGTTCTCCCTCATGGTGTGCGTAAGTACATCAAGGGAATTTATAAAATGAAAGATGAATTAATGAGTATTTTAGATATAGACAAAATTTTTGAAGAATTATTCCCTGAAGGGAAATAGGGAGGAAGAGATGAGTGCTGCTGAAAAATTAGAGATGAAGGAAAGCCTTGAAGATGTAGTAGAAGCCATCGATCGTGCGCAAGCAGTTATTGAGTTAGATCTTGATGGTTGTATCCTTAAGGCCAATGATAACTTTCTACAGACAACCGGATATACTCAAGAAGAAATTTTAAGTAAGCATCATAGTATCTTCTGTTCAGAAGAAAATGCTTCCAGCTTTGAATATAAGCAAATGTGGGAAAAGTTAAGAAGAGGTGAATACGTTACAGGAGAATTCAAGCGGAAAGCAAAAAATGGAAGAGATATTTTTGTGATTGCTACCTATAACCCTATTATTGGTAAAGATGGTAAGCCTTATAAGATAATTGCCTTCGCAACTGATATCACTCAAACCAAAGTTGAGCTGCAAGCACGAATCGATATTATGAATCTTACCAGTATCGTCTCCGAAGGGGATCTCAAGGGCGATATTCTTAATGTGAATGATAAGTACTGTGAAGTTTCTCAATACTCCCGTGAAGAGCTTATCGGACAGCCTCATAACATTACTCGCCATGAAGACATGGATAAGTCAGTCTTTAAAGAGATGTGGAGTACAATCGGTAGAGGAAAGATTTTTAGAGGAGTCGTTAAGAATAAAGCGAAAGATGGTACCCCTTACTATGTAGATGCTTGTATTGCTCCCATTATGGGAAGAAATGGTAAGCCGATCAAATATATTGGTGTTCGCTATGACATTACGGAGCTCTCTTTAGAAAGAGAAAGCATGAAGGGCATTCTAAGGGCCATTGATTCTTCTTTTATTTATCAGGAATTTGATCCCTCTGAAGGTTTTCTTAAAGCAAACAAGAACTTTGAAGAAACTCTGGGATATGATGAATCTGATTTAAAAGAAAAGAAGGATAAAAGTTTTTATTCAAAAGATGTCCTTCAAAGTGGACTTTATGATCGAATCTGGTCTGATCTTCGTGCCGGGAAGTCATACTCAGGATTAATTGAAAAAATAAAAAAAGATGGAACGTCTGTATGGCTTCAAGCAGTTTATGCCCCTGTAACAGATGAGATGGGTAGAGTGCAGAAGATTATCATGATTGCTACTGATGTGACTATGCAGAAGAATATGATGGTTTCTATTGAAGAGACTGCTAGTGCTCTTGCCAGTGCATCCGCTCAATTGACAGCGACTGCATCTCAGATGTTATCGACTGCTGAAAAAACAAGTTCTGAATCTAAAATTGCATCTGATTCTGCTGAAGATGTGGCCTTAGGTGTACAAGCAGTGGCCGCTAACATTGAAGAGATGATTGCTTCAATTAAGGAGATCTCTCGTTCTACCAGTGAATCTTCTCAGATGGCCAAGATGACTCTGGAAAAAGCTCATGAATCCAATGCTACCATCTTGAAGTTAGGAGCTTCCAGTCAGGAAATTGGAGATGTTATTAAAGTGATCAGCTCTATTGCTCAGCAAACAAACTTATTGGCCTTGAACGCAACTATTGAAGCGGCGAGGGCCGGTGAAGCAGGAAGAGGTTTTGCTGTTGTGGCCAATGAGGTTAAAGAGCTTGCTAAGCAAACGGCAAAAGCAACTGATGATATTACCTATAAAATTAGTGCCATTCAAAATGAT
The DNA here is from genome assembly GCA_035306925.1 of Bacteriovoracaceae bacterium. Lineage (GTDB taxonomy): Bacteria > Bdellovibrionota > Bacteriovoracia > Bacteriovoracales > Bacteriovoracaceae > Peredibacter. Next base: position 7,645 of record DATGND010000160.1, read on the forward strand.
ACTAAAGGCGCAGTGGAAGCTATTTCAGGAATTTCTCAAGCAGTAGAAAAACTCAATGGAATCTCCGGTATCATTGCAGCTGCTGTAGAGGAACAAACAGCGACAACTAATGAAATTTCTCGTGTTGTTGCTCAAGCTAAAGTTGGTGTTGAGAATATTGCTGGAACTGTTAAAGGAGTTTCGGAGGCAGCAACAGAGAGTCATGCTAGCTCAGAACAAACCTTATGTGCTTCAAAAGGACTTGCTGAACTTGCAGAGAAGCTATCTGTTATTTCAAAAGAGATTAAATGATAAAGAAAATAAAAGTTCTTATAGTTGATGATTCTATTATCTACAGATCAGTTCTCAAGGAAGCTCTTGACCACCACGATTTTATTGAGGTGGTCGGAGTGGCCTCTAACGGTAAAATTGCTCTAGCTAAATTAAAAGTCACACCTGTTGATCTCGTTATTCTTGATTTAGAAATGCCTGAATTGGATGGACTCTCTACTCTTAAAATCATGAATGAGCTCAAGATCAAAACGAAGGTCATTCTATTTTCTTCATTAACCCATGAAGGAGCGGAGATTACTCTTGAGGGGCTTCGTTTGGAGGCAAGTGACTTTGTTACTAAGCCTGATGCCCAGTCGGAGTCAGGAAGCCCTATCGCAAAAGTTCGAGATTTATTACTTCCTAAAATCAAAGGTGTTTTTAATCTCCAGGAGTTTAGTCCTTCGATTCCATCTCCGAAGGCAAAAACTTTTAAGGCCGTTTCTCATCCTCTGTGGGAGCTTTATCGTCCTAAGATTATCACTATCGGTTGCTCTACAGGTGGTCCATCGGTTCTGGAGAAGATCTTTAGCGATTTAGGAGGTCCTCTTCGTTGTCCTATTGTCATTGTTCAGCATATGCCTCCTGTCTTTACAGCTACTCTTGCGGCGAGGATTGCAAAGCTTTCCGGAGTTCCAGCCGCTGAAGCTAAAGATGGTGAAGAACTAAAAAATCAGATTTACTTTGCACCTGGAAATTATCATCTAAGACTTAGTGGAGATACGAGAAAAACGTTTATGGAGCTAAAACAGGACGAGCCGATTAATTTTGTCCGTCCTGCGGTTGATCCATTGTTTGAAACAGCCGCTAAAATTTTTAAAGTAGGCTGTCTTGGAATTGTTTTAACAGGAATGGGACAAGATGGCAGAGTAGGAAGCACTTTTATCAAAGAAAATGAAGGTATGGTTATTATTCAGGATGAAAAGTCTTGCGTTGTTTTTGGCATGCCTCGCTCTGTACAAAATGAAGGTAGTTTTGACTTTATTAAAACGCCAACTGAAATTTCAGAGATATTGAAGTCAAAAGCTATTGCAAACTCTTAAAGCGAGACTTTTATGAATAATGAGGTACTCAATTTTTTTTCTAAGTACATTGAGCAGGAAATAGGAATTATTTACAGCGAGCAAAATCTATATCAATTAAAGAATCGATTAGAGGAAGTGATCAAGACTTTAAATATCCCTGATGTGAAAACCTTATATCAGGATATTTTAAGTAATAGTCCTCGTTTTAAAAAACAAGTTCTTTTAGATATAGCAACTAATAATGAAACATCTTTTTTTCGGGACCCAAGAGTTTTTAATGCCATTGGAACAGTATTAAGTGATCTCGTTGAGAAAACGCAAAAAGATAATCAAGAGTTAAGAATTTGGTCAGCAGCTACTTCAACAGGTCAGGAGCCAGTGTCTGTTGCCATTTTAATGGAAGAGTTAAGGGAGGCTTTAAAAACAAATATAAAATACTCCATCTTATGTTCTGATATTTCTGAAAGAGTCTTGAACTATGCTCAGAATGGCAAATACTCAGATCTGGAAGTAGGTAGGGGACTTCGTTCA
>DATGND010000161.1:0-8828 GCA_035306925.1 Bacteriovoracaceae bacterium
CAAAGAGAATACCTGTCTTTTATTGTATGGCTTGACCAGCGGATATGAGGCATAAATCTTAGTTTTCTTGGCATTTTGACCGAAAAAAGTGAAACTAAATATATAGAATTAAAAGACATTATCCGGGATGAGGGCCAGTGCTAGGAAAGCTATTTAAATCCAAAAAGGCGCCAAAAAATGATGGCGATTTGATTGATCAGTCACATATTTCCAATCTTCGCTTGAAAAAAGTCTATGAATTAGAACTTGTTAATATGGAGGGAAGCCCTCGATATCGCCTTACTTCTAAGTTAGGATTTGGAAGTGAAATTGGTGAAGTTTTAATTGCCGATGATTCTATTTCTCCAAGACATTGTACTTTTACCCTTGAACAAGATGTTATTACCCTGATTGATCACAACAGTGTGAACGGAACACTGGTTAATGGCGTTCAGATTGAGCCTGGCAAAAACTTAATCCTTGATGAGGATGATGAAATTCAGATTGGCGAATTATTAGTTAAGATCAGGACTTATAATGAAGCAGTTGTAAAAGAGAAGAAGGCCTCACTGGCAACTCTACCGGAAGCTTCTTTCGTTGAAGAAGCTATAGATGAAGAAGAAAAGATTGATGAAGAAGAATTTGATGATAAGGAGTTAGTGACTCAACTCACTCAACTCGATGATAAGTTGCAAGATGATGCGGATTTAAAACCTTTTGAAAGTGAGGGAGATTCTCTTACTTCCAATACTTCTCTTCTTGAAGAGAAGGGAATTAAAGTTGAAGAACTCATTAAACCTGAAGTCGCTACAGAAACAGATAATATTTTAGAGTCGGAAGAGAATGAAGCTTTAGAAGAGTCTGTAGAAGAAGTTGAAGCGAGTGAAGAAGATGACATTGAAGATGAAGTGGATATCGAAGAAGATGAGGAAATTGAAGAAGTAGAAAAAATTAAGAAAATAGAAAAAAAAGTAAAAATTGTAAAAAAACCTCAGTATGCGGCTAATACTATTCTAAGAATTGTTGCTCTTCATGTAGATCTTTGTCTGGCCTATGGAACTTATCTGCTTTTAGTACCCTTTGATGACTTCAATGCCTTTGTTTCCATGATCGTTAATCAGTCTAATGAACTTATTTCATTGGGAACGAATTCTCAGCTTTATCAAAGTTACGGACAGCACCTCTCTTTTCTTTTAGAGATGTTTAAAGACCTGTGGGCGATTATTGATAATTACATAAATCCCATTCCTACCTTAATTATTTTCACCATAAGTAAGCTTCTTTTTACTCTTTTATTGGGAGTAAGCCTTGGACAACTTCTGGTAGGAATGAAGTCTTCCGGAAATGTTGTCTGGAAGAGAGTAGGTGGAGTTATGAGAACCTTAATTGGCTTCATAACTTTTCCGTTCTTGGTTTTTGATATAGGGGCCGTCATTTCGAGAAGGACTTTTAAAGAGTTCATCACCTTCACACGAATCTACTCTGATTCTAAAATACTGAACATTTTCTTAAGCATTGTCTTCGTTTGCGTCAGTGGTTTATTTGTTTTAGTTGCACCTTTATTTCAGGGCTTTGAAGCTACTAAAAGATATGAAATGCCTGAAAAAGTACAGGAAAGAGTAAGGTTTCAAGATAGTGAGTCAGATACAGAAGAGGGAGGTAAAGCATTTATTTCTCATTTCTTAGGAGTGAAACTTGAATTATCTGATGAGTTTGAAGTTTTTCCAGGATTTAAATTTGAGGGAAGTAGCAGTAAGACAAGTTCCCAATTTGTATTAAATGTTTTTGATAAAAAAATGCAGGGTAATACTCAGCTGGAGATTCTGAAACGTTTTGATATCAGACAATTACTTGCGATTGGTTTTAAAGGGAATCCTTTTCTTAAATTAAAATTTCCACATCTTGATAATTTTGTTCATGAACATACTCCTACCGGATTCAAAAAAAGTACTATAGACAACGAGTCTTTTGCTCAGGAGTTTATGGAGTTTCATCGAATTGCCATGGATATGAGCATAGAGAGTTATTTTGATCACATGAAAGAAATTCCTATGGTAGGCAGTTTACTTGATTATAAACAAAGCTTCCTTGCTTTAATTGAGACTCATAACGTTGATGACATGTCCTTTGTAAAAATGGGAGATATCATCGCCTTAAAAATGAGTTTTAAAGGTGCCAGAGCACAGGATTATATTTTACCAATCCTTTCTGAAGGAAAAATTTTAAAAGTTACCTTTAAAGGGGAGAACCCAGAGGGGCTAGCTTCAAGACTTTACCGTTACGCTTTCTATCATTCCGAATGGACTGAGCAGTTAAATATGACTGCATTCGATAGAATTCTTAATGCCTTAAAAGAACAAAAAGAAGTAGAACTTGAGGATGCTCAAGCGATTTATGGTTTTTATTATGAATTAGCACAAAAAGTTCTTAGTGATATCTCAGAAGAAGAGTATGAGTTATTAAAGAGTGCAGTAAAATCTGTTCAGCTTCTTATTGAAGGAGTGCGCAGTGAAGAGAGTGAAGCATTGATTAAGCTTGATTCCAACTTCAAAGATTTAGTTGATGCTGTAGAAATTCAAAATTTAGAGTACTTTAATTTATCAGAGACAACGTTGTTGTAGGTCGGAATGAACAATTTAGAAGCAATCATTTATGGAATTATTCAGGGATTATCAGAGTTCCTTCCGATCAGCTCTAGTGGACATCTTGCTTTGCTTCCGCACTTGATGGAGATTCAAGACCCTGGTGTTAAGTTCGATTTAATGATGCATTTAGGGACGGCACTGGCGATTATTGTTTATTTTAAAGATCAGGTGAAAAATCTTCTTTCTCACATTCATCCCAAGATCTTTCTTTTAAAAGAGGAGAGTGAAGAACTTTCTTTTTTTAAAAACTTTACGGTTGCAACAATCACGAGTGTTGTTTTTATTTTGCTTCTCCTACCCATTTCTAAATTGGCCCGGGAACCTTGGATTATTATTCTCAATCTAACTTTCTTTGGAGGCCTGCTTTGGGCTGCCGATTTTTTTAATAAAAAAAGAGTTTTAAGTTTTAATCCTATGGAACAAGGATTGAATTTTAAATATGCCTGTTTGATTGGAGCGGCTCAGGCCCTTGCCATTTTTCCCGGCGTAAGCCGTTCAGGAATAACCATTACAATGGCCCTCTTTTTAGGAATGAGAAGAAAGGATGCCGGATCCTTCTCATTTTTAATGTCTCTACCTATTATTCTTGCAGGTATTTTAAAGGAAGTGCCGGACTTGGTTAGTGGAGGGGATACAACGGCTGCAGGTCCACTGATTATAGGAATTGCGACTTCTTTTATTATCGGCTGGCTTACAATCCATTTCTTTATGAAGCTTATTGCGAGAATCCCTCTAGGGGTTTTTGCCATTTATCGTTGGGGCATAGCTGCCATCATTTATCTGACTATTATTCTTTAATAAAGTCTTCTGGAATACAGTAGACGTGATTGTTCCAACGAACACCAGTATCAAATATGCTTCCAATCATTTTGGTTTCTTCGTTGTTATCAACAGCATCGGTACGATAGTTAAAACGCATTACTGTATTTTCCATATTAGGTGGCAGGTAACGATTTGTGAAAATAGGGATTGGCAGTCTGCTAATAGCAACTCCTGTCATGGCATAACCCGAACAACATAAGCTCTTGGCATTGGCGACACTAACTACTGTAGCAGGGTCTTTAATATAGCCGGTTCTCTCATCGTAAGAGTGATCAGGAAGTCCTCTACCTTCAGAAGATACATAACGGTTTAAATAAAGAGTCACGTCAGCAAAGTCTGGTAGACAGCATCGTCTTGGTCCTCCAATATTGGCCACATATCCTGTACAACATTCTGAATCCGTTACTGAATCAGGAACTTCACTTCCTGAAGGAACGCAACAATTAAACTCATTTTCTGAGAAAACTTTCTTTAGTCCTGTTGAACTAATTTCGAACTTGTCGTAATTAGCTGCTGAATAGTATCCATAAACACCATCAGAGAAGTCGGCATCAGCTAGTGAGGTTAATTTCTTTATGGTGTTAGGAAGAGGGTTTTGGTGAGCAGCGACATCCTCTTGGTTTTCATTAACCAGCATATAAACTTTATCGTTGGTTTCGATCGCTACCTGAGGAATTCCAATAAGCTCTAAACTGGAAGCCCAGCTTAGATAGAAGTTTTGCTCAGCTGTTGAGAGATTTCTGATTTCACAAGCAACACTTGTGAAATAATCTTCGTCACACTCAAATGGACCATCTAGAACAATTGGCCCTAGAGAATCGTTCTTAGGAAGCCATGAAATATACTTAAAAATGGTTTTATCAATTGTCTGAGTTTTGGTGTTTTCAAATTTGTGGCCACCACCATTAGAAGGGTGGAATGAGCGTACCCAGTTTTGAGTACAACATGTTCGACTATTCAAGGTATCGAGAGTCTTATACTGCCCAAGAATTTGATTAATATTTGCATATGGTTGACCATTCTTTGCAATAGAAAGAGCAAACTTCTTATTGCTGGAAATATCTCCTATATTACATGTCATTGAGTCATAGACTGTATGGACTCTTGAGTAACGATCTTTATCATTAATATTAGTGTTAAGACCCGCAACTTGAACTTGATTCCCTTCACACCACTTGAAGTCAGAGGTGTCAGTTTGAGTGAAAACAGTTAATGTTTTACCTGTGTCTCGGCAGCACTTATTATCTAAAATATTAAAGTCTGCATTGAGTACATTATTACTTACATATTTAAAGTTTGGATTACCGCAGATCAGATCTTCCTTCCAGAAGTTGATTTCTGCTTGATTCAGATAGCTTGAAAGATTGGAAGCACTTCTAAACTTATCCCCCATGATAGAAGAAGGGGCACACTCAAGATCGGAGAAGCAAGAAGCTCCAGGGGCCCTTAAACAAGCATTTCTTTGGTATCCGATAGAGCTAACTTTTTTGTCTTCAAAAGCAGTGCTTTCCGCAGAGAATATTTTCTGATTTGTTAGAGGCAACAGGTCTAACAAGTTGGTAGACATATTCTGTGTTGTCGTATGAGTCAGAAGAGTAGGTGAGGTTAAGTTTAAGTCATACTGATGAATCGAATAACCAGAGTCATCTGTAGCAGGACAAGCACTTAAATATTTCCAGTGATTTGTGTTTCCTGAAAGAGTTGGCCCTACACCAAAGATTTTATCTGACTTACCAATTGGATTAGCAGGAGATCTAAGGTTTAGATCATTAGTTGTGTTAGAAAGACTAAGTTCAACTCCAGGAGTACAAACAGCATTGACATTAGTAAAGTAGAGAGCAGCCTGAGCAGCCGGGTTCACCGGGTTTTTAGCATTATAATCATATGGTCTTCCGATAATTTTAGCGGCCAGTCCTACAGTATCTCCTTCTGGACTTACTACTCCCTGAAGATTTTGTGCGCCAGGAGTGTTGGCAAAGCGGGCAATCCTGTTATTGAAGCGAGAATGCGAGAGTGGTGTACAGGCATTGTTACTTGAGCAGGTTAAGTGACCCGGTGTTTTGGTGCCATTAAAAATATCACTATCACTTAGGTTAGGGAGTTCCAGAAGGTTGCTTAAGCAAGGTGCACCTCGACCACGATACACACAACGTCTACTCTGACCATTTGTTCCTCCTACAATAGAAGCAAGGCTTGTGTAGAGAGAGTTGATCGTTTCTGTTCCTGATTGATCAAAAACCGGCCAGCTTGTCATGATCTCATTTACATTTTGACAAGTGTATTCATATCCAAGCTGACGGAAGCAATCATCGTCTTTAGAGCAGAAGTGATTTTTCTGACATTGGGCCCCATCTGACTCGGTATCATGATCCGGTTTATCTGGAGAAGAGAAAGGAGAGGATTCAGTAATAGAGACCTGGTAGGAGTTATCTGTATTTAAATCATGGAAATAAGAGTTAACAGCAAGGTATAGGTAATTACCTTTTGCTCTTATTTTTCTGGAAGAACCGATAGAGAACCAGGTTACACCATCAAAAGAACCAATAAGAGAACCATAGTCAAAGCCATACCAGTCTCTTTGGTAGCCGTTAGAGAAGAGGAAGTGTTGAGCGGCCTGACGGTTTCTTCTTTGATCCCGGACGTTTGATTTAATTGAATGTGTCCAAGGAATCATTGTAGCCGGTACAAAACAGGCTCGACCAAATAAAAGATCGTCAGAGCGCATTGCTCCTGTGGAGTTTATGCGGGAACTGTTAATGACGTCAGGAGTATATCCGCCTCCGAAACTTTCAAAGCTATTAGGAAAAATTCTTTGCAAGCTACTGTAGTAGTCGGTACCGCAACTAGGGCATGATGAAAAGACACCATTGATAGTCATGATGTCGTAAGTAGTATCTTTCTTTACCCTTACTCTTTTAGCAGGAAGAGACTTGCGAGACGTTTTGGTATCGAAATTACCGTAAATCTCGTTAAAGCCAATATAGCATTCTCCTGTCGTACAGGTGTTGTTACTAGGTTTTAAAGTATCATTGTTTTCGTATTTAAACTCTCTGCCTTCCTGAGCAGGGGCTTTGTCATAATCTTCATCATAGTTCACTCCATTCACATCATAATAGCGATGAGGAGCATTCTTATTGGAAATGTAGACTGTTTGGTTAACTGGTGGTGCATCGTTATTGTCAGAAGGGTAGACACATTGGAAATTAACGATACTTCCTTGAGCAGTCTCACTATAAATAGGTTTTAAGTTACAGTTGACTCCTGCACATTGACAGTAGCTATTCACTTTCTGTTGAGCTGCTTCTTTCATTTTGAGTAAGTTAGAAGCATTGGAACTCACGTAGTAGGTGATTTTGACTAACTGGTTCTGATAGAGCTTGTAGTTGTGGTGAAAAACGATTCTTGGACGAGGTTCATTTACACCATTAACATTTTCAAAAGTTAATTCTCTTTTCCAGGTGTTGGTATCTTCTGGAACAATCATACCACTCACTTCAACTTTAATAGTGGCACTCACTGAAACATCTGCGTATGGTGGAAGTTTAAAGACTTGGCTTCCATCATGATAGGTCGTTTTAAACTTATCAGAATCAAGAGACTCAAAAACATAGGATTTAGAACATTGAGCAAGATTAGCAGTCATCCTCTTACAAGTTCCATCTATTTTATAAGTTAGATAGAGATGATCATCCTTCGCATTACTGCTTAAGCCCTTCGTTAAAGTAAATGACTGAGCAGAGATAAGGTCATCATTAGAATCACCAAAAGTACCACCTGTAAGAGGGGCGTCACTTTCCTGATCGTAGAGAACTTCATTAGAGTAAATGACTTTAACGATATTGTTGGCATACTTGCTGTTTTTGAAGTTGTGATTTACAGAAGTAAAGTTCACATCAGAGGTTTGAGCAAATTCTATATCAGCAGAGCTGAATGTCTTGTTAGTTCTTTTAGAAGCATTTAAAAATTTAACCGTACAATATGAGAATTCCCCATCAGTAAAGTTTAAGCATTCATGGAGTTGTTTCATTTCACGAAGACGAACAGTCGTTTCGTAGTCAACATCGGGAATCTCCGGGGTAGGAAGGGGATTGGTCCCTGTTTGATCTGTACAAATGAAATAAAACTCAGGATATTTTCGGAAATTATTAGGATTGAGTCTTACATCTTCCTGAGCACTGCTAAAACCTGGCATAGTGTAGGCAGATGGTCTGATGGCCCCATTATTAACACACTGATTAGCTAAGCAGCAGCTGTAGCCCAATGACTGACAATATGAACTCTCATTACAGCTGTTTCCTGTTTGTTGTCCATTTCCTGAAATCACTAAGCGTTGCGACCCAAGGTTAATGGCAGCAGCTTCTTCTCCCGTAGAAAAATAAACTCTGAGAGGCGAAGATGAAACAGAAGAGGAGCAATTCGTACAGAGTTGCTGTGGGCTGAAGTGAAGAGTTGTGGTCGGAGCTGTTTGTAGAACAGATTGTAAGTTATAAGTTAAACAATCGTTCTGGTTTCCTACATCATTTGCAGGTTGGACCATGAGATAGTATTCGCGAGTCTTTTTAGCAAAGTCAGTAAAAACCATGGGCTTGGCACTTAAAATAAGATAACGATCTTGCCCAGGGGTATAAGTGTATCTTCCAACAAGGCACATGACGGTGGAAGAAGAAATTTTAGAAAGGTAATTAGAAAGATTCGCCCCTCGAATAAGAAATGAATCATTAAAGTTTAGAGGAATGGAAAGGGAGTAAATCGTAGTCGTGCTTCCTTCCTGTAGAAAGTTTTGCTGATGAGGGAAGGAAGGCTGAGTAAATTCAATATTTCCATTAGAATCCGAAGGATCATTAGAACTTGTTTGTGAATTAGATTTCACACTAGGTGTCTGAGAGGGAAGACAAGAAGATAGAATAAGGATACTAAGGAGCATAACTCCCAGTACTTTGAGTCTAGTAATGATCTTTGAGTACGACATCCTTTTCCTCTCTAGAGAATCTATCGGTACTTATGAACTGAAAATTTGATTCTGTGGGTGAGAACTTCTCACCTTTTTCAAGCTTATAATGGGGAGGAAGACATATCAACGAGGGCAAGCTTTTCCAAAGTTTCAAGTAGTTGAAATAAGGCAGCTTGCTGGAAGTATTCTTTGAGCCTTTGGCGATCACCCACAAAATGAAGTCGCTGGGAAAAAACTCCTAGGGAGGAACTGATCCCTATACATACAGTTCCAATGGGAATTTGTTCTTCCTTGTCATGAGGCCCGGCGTAACCGGTGAGGGCCACGGCAACGTCAATTGGATAAAGGGAGCGCAGACCCTGGGCCATCTCAATGGCCACAGCTTCACTAACGACATCATGATCTTTGAGGGTTTCAAGACTGACTTTGAG
>DATGND010000162.1:0-3130 GCA_035306925.1 Bacteriovoracaceae bacterium
CATTCAGAAAGATGTTGATTTCAAAATGGCGATCACCACTACAGATACTTCCTATGGCAAGAGAGGAGAAGCCGTACCGGGAAGTATGACAAAACTAACTTCTCAAAAAGCCAGAGAGAATGAAGTTCAGTTCCTGAATGACTTTGAAAGCCTGGTTAAAGTGGGAACGAGAGGTTCTGGTTATGAAAAAGGTTTAGATGCTTCTAAAGGGTTTATGGAAAAATATGCAGATGTTTTTCTGAGAAGTGATGCCTATTTAGCAGTTGTGTTTATGTCGGATGAAGAAGACCAATCTTCCGGAGAGGTAAAACATTATGTGGATTTCTTAAAGTCTCATAAAGTGGACCCTGGTCTTGTGAAAGTTTATTCAATTGTAAATACGGATACAAGTGACAATAGAGGATTAACTGTTGGATATGAAAGATATCAAACAGCCACTCAATTAACTGGTGGTAAGCTTGCTGATATTACAGGGCAATTCCATGAAATCTTATCAGAGATGGGTGGAAACTTACTAAGCCTACTTGATAGCTTTGCTCTCGCTCATACACCTCTTGAGGGAACTCTCAAAGTTTTTGTTAATAACGTGAAAGTGACTAATTTTAGCTACGATGCTGGTAGCCGATCTATCAAATTTCCAAGTGATGATTTGCCTCCAGTGGGTGCTGAAATTCGAGTCGAATATAAATACTAACGTCGGAGTTATGTCATGCCATTACTGTTCATTTTGTTGATGGGATTTGGGTTAAGTAAAAGTGTCAGTGCCGGAGAAAAAAATCTATATGATTTTCTCTGGCTTGACCCAGATAAACAAGTTTATGTTCTTCAGAATAAGATCTATCAGAAGAAAAATAGTGTTTATTTGGATGTGGGGTATATCTCAAATATTACTTCAAAGTTCCAGGACACTAATGGCTACCAAATTAAAGGGGGCTACTACTTTACAGAAGAGTTTGCCCTGGAGCTTAACTTTCAAAGCTATAACAACAGTAATAATGATGACTATCGTAACGTAAGGCTCATTAATTCCGCTGAGCCGTTTATTCGTCGATTTAAATCTACACAAGGTATCTATGCTATCTGGTCTCCGTTTTACGGTAAAATAAATACCTTCAATAAAATCTTTTATTTCGATTGGTCTTTTGCACTTGGGTATCAACATATCAATGCAGAATCAAATATTGATAACGTGAGAAACCCTCTGGTGGACTCCAAATTTAAGTCAGAAAGTTATAGTGGTGTAGGTGCTAAAACAAATATTAAGTTTCACTTAAACCAGAATGTACACATAGGTTTTGAGTATCATAATACTTATTACAGAGCTGCAGGTCCTAAGAATCCAAAAAGTAAAAAAATGAAAACCAATACAGACCTGATTTTTAGCGTTGGATTCTCATACTAGGAGTTGTTATGAAGTGGATGGTGTTTTTAGCATTGTTAGGTACCAGCTCTGTAATGGCAAAGCCTTTGCATGAAACGTATTTTGAAAAAAAGTATTATTACTCTGCTTTAAATGAGTTCTTCTTTGAGACTTATAATAAACCGATTACTGAAAAGGTTGTTAATAAGCTTGAAGAGATTCTCTTCTTCACAGGTGTTGAAATCCTGGAAGACTATGATGAAGACTTGTTATTAAAATATCCGAGCTCGTCGATACGGTTTATTATCGGCCGCAAATACTATCAAAGAGGCCACACAAAAAAGGCTCTAAAGTATCTTGAAAACATTCACCCTAAACATCGTTATTTTCCTGAAGCGAAGATGGTGGAAGCCCAGGTTTATTTTAAAATGGGTGATAAGAGTAAAGAAGAGTCAGCTGTTACCAAGTGTGTGAAGTCGGCTTCCGTTCTAGAGTCAGAAGCTGCCAATGAAAAGATTGCCCGTTATTACAAGATGATCGAAGAAGTTTGTCTCATTAATGCAGCAAGAAACAGTTTTACTCGGGGTGAGTATAATCAGGCCCTGGCAAACTATGAGAAGATTCCTAAAACTTCTTATAAGTGGCCTTATGTTCTTTTAGAGAAGGCATGGGTTCATTATCAATTAAAAGATTATAATCGTGCGCTGGGACTTCTTAGTACCTATAAGTCTCCTCTTTTAGATACTTACTTCTTTCCCGAAGCAGAATATCTATCGGCTTTGGCCTATTTTAGATTATGTCTTTATGATGATAGTTTGATTATTTTAAATGAATACTATCAATCTTATCGTCCTCGCTTTGCTCAATTGCATAAAGTTCTTTCTCGTCATAAAAAGTCGAGAACATTCTTCTATGATGCTTTAGTGGAAGAAGCCGATGGTTTTAATGCCAATGAGGAGTTTGTTAAAAAAATATTTACTCGGATCAAGAAGCAAATTCGCTTCTCTTTGGATTCAAATACTATTTATAAACTCAATAAAGAAATTAATACGATCCATGCCAAAGAAAGCAAAGAAGTTCAACTGGAGCTAATGCCTCACCTTGCTGATGTTCGTGAGAACATTAAGACTAAAATTAACTACAATGCCAAGAAGGATATCTTCGACTTCCTTCAGACCGTTCCTATGTACTCAGCAGAGTTGTTTAAGTTAAACCTCGAAATTGTCTCCAGGAAGAGAGATCTAGTCTACAAGAGCAGTGAACTTGCTGTTGATAAGAAAAAAAGAACTAGAGGTGAATTTGCCAACGTTAAGAGAAGTAGTACTGAGCATTTCTGGAAATTTGAAGGGGAGTTCTGGGCCGATGAATTAGGGGATTATTCGCTAGGTTTAAAATCCAGATGTAATGAAGTGAAGGTGGAGGATAAGTAAATGAAAGTTTTGTTACTCGTTATACAACTATGTTTAATTGAGAATGCTTTGGGAGAAGGGAAGGTTATTTATGAATATAAGAAATATGAAAAATTTGACTTAGGGAACCTTGAAGTACAAGGGGAACTTATCGCTCCAGGGGATATCTCTGTAAGAGAAAGAGATAGAAAAAAATTCAATTTGGACTTTTTTGAACGTAAGGACTTCAACAGTTTTGTAAAACAGGATATCGAAGCTTTTCGCTAATATTTCAGCTGGTTAGCTGTTGGTTGCCGCCAAGAACGGATGGCACTCATGTGCAAGGATGCCAACTTCTTACGACAGACAAACTCGTAAGTAG
>DATGND010000163.1:0-5656 GCA_035306925.1 Bacteriovoracaceae bacterium
AGCTTCTTCTATAACAGCACCCAGATCTTCTTCACCTAAATGAAATTCTTCCTTAGCTTCATCCCCTAAATCAAATTCATCAGCAGGGAAAACCTCCTGGTTTTCAACCTCTCCATCTTCTGACAAAGAAAAATCAACAGCATGATCTGTCAGACTGAACTCATTAGGATCTTGTACTTGTGCATTGGAAACTTCCGCTTCCTCATCTGCCAGTGAAAATTCACTTTCATCCCCACTGAGATCCAGTTCAAATCCCTCTTCTTCGACAGGAGTGGCTTCCACCTCTTCAGGGTTTTCACTCAAATCAAGATCCTCCAGACCTTCCAGAGAAAATTCATCGCTTTTTTCACTACTCATTCCATCTCCTCTAATGAGTACTAGTATCTCATTATGATAACTTAGAACTAGTAATTCGGTGAAAAGAGGCAAAGATTGCATACTCAAATGAGGCAGAAGTATTGATTAGTAATTTCGCTCATAATACAATCGAAGAAGCTTTCTGGAGGCATCTTGAAAAAATTAATTTTAATTGGACTTTGTCTGATCTCTTTTGTCTGTTACTCGCAAACAGAGCCACAACTTTATCCCTCTCACATCTATATGATGGATGAGAAATTTGCTCACCATGTGATTGTTGTAGAAAAATCTACTCACCAGCTCTTCGTCTACGAAAATGTAAACGGCGCACCTCGTTTGGTGAAATCTTTTCTTGCGGCTACCGGAAAATTTAAGGGAGACAAGTTGAAATCAGGAGATCACAAAACCCCTGAAGGGATTTACACTCTCTATGATTTTTACTCACAAGAATTACTATTAAACCGCCACGGGAAATATGCTGAGATCTACGGAAGTGGAGCATTCCCTATGGATTACCCAAATTTTATTGATAAAAGAAATGGGAAAACTGGCGGAGGAATCTGGCTTCACTCAACAGATGATGACAATCGTGTGAATAAAGGTCTTGATTCCAGAGGATGCGTCGTTGTTCAAAATGCAGACCTCAAAGAAATCTCTCGCTATATTGAACTTAAGCATACCCCTATTATTGTGGTTCAAGATGTTCATTTCTTAAATAAGCACACATGGGAAAAAAATAAATTAGAAATCTCTAATTTTATCAAAAAGTGGGCCACTGCTTGGCAAGAAAAAGATTTCGATACTTATATGAGCAGTTATTCTGAGACTGAATTTTACGATAATATCAGAGGGCGCTTTCCGGCCTATAAACAGTATAAGAAAGCTGTTTTCTCAAGACCTGATAAGCCTAGAATTCAGTTTGACCATATCTCCATTCTAAATACTAATGACTATGCGATGGTAACTCTTCAGCAGACTTATAATTCAACGGTTATCAATGATATCGGTAAGAAGGTTCTTTATCTGAAAAAAGATGATTCTTATAACTGGAAAATTGTTGGAGAACTATTCAATCCAATACCGACTGATCACTTAGCTTTTACTCCCTCAATGAGATTCTTCCAAGAGTAATATGAATAATTCAATTCAATCAAAGGGTGAAGAGGTTTCAATCGTAATTTATGATTCTCCTCTTCCTCCTAAATATTTCACTTTCAAAAAATCTTTCCTTAGAACTTTGCTGTTTTTAGCACCTCTTATTCTTTTAATTATTTTTTCAGCTCTCTTTATCTGGGCCTTTGGATCTCAACTTAAATATGCTCCTAAACCTAAATTTCCTGAATTAATTAATAAGGAGCAAGCACGGATTCTTGAATTAGAAGGCATGGTTAAAGAACTTTCAGTGAGTAATAAAAACCTAGCTGAAAAGCTTTCCTCTACTCCGGAAACTCAAGCTCCATCTGAGGTCATCAACCTACTGGCCATTAAAAAGCCATATGGTATGCAAAATCTTATCTCTAAGAATATGGTGACATTGGATAATCTCAAGATGGTTCAATCCAATAATCAGGTTCAGCTGGACTTTCATATTATTTCCATGCAAGAGACTCGTATTTCAGGTCACGTTCTTGTATTCCTTCTCTCTAATAATCAGCTTGTTTCTTATCCAGAAGTTTCCACCAACTCACTGATTGAAGGAATTAAGTATACGCAAGGAGAGGCTTTCTCCGTAACTCGTTTAAGACCAACACTGGCAAGCTTTCCTCGCCCATTGGTAGATACTGTAAAATTTATTATTTATGTTTTTACCAGAGAGGGAGATCTTCTCCTCATGCAAGAAACGCAAGAGTTTAAGTTGGAGAAAAAAATATGATAAATGGAAATGATTTTAAAAATTTCCAGTATAACGTTTTAGGAGCAGAAACTCAGCTCACTGGTAATATTAATTTCTCAGGGGATGCCATCATTACAGCTACCATAGAAGGCAATATAAAGATGCTTAACTCCTCCAAACTCATACTGGAAAGAGGGTCTAAGATTAAAGGACAAATTGAAGCCTTTGATTTGGAAGTATTTGGTGAAGTCATTGGAGATATTTTATCAGAAGGATCTGTTGCCATCAGGTCAAGCGCTCAAGTTACTGGCTCTATAAAGGCCAAAAAACTTATTATCTACCCAGGGGCCATAGTCGACACAACAGCTATTTCTCAGGGCTAATTAATGTAAATAATGTCCCATTTCATTGGTGATATAGTCTCCCCTTAGGCCTTGCTCACGCCTCAAATCAATATATTATTCTACATCATTTAGATATTCGTTGTGCCATCCCCAGAAAGCTTGCTTTCTGGGGATGATCGTTTGAGGTGCGGTCTTCTAGAAATATGTCCCTTTTCGAAAACGAAACAAGCAAAGCAACACCAATGAAAGGGGGCAGTTATTATCAATTAAAGAAAATCCTTATAATCAATTATTTTTACCGGACGAATTCTTGCTAAAGAATCTTTAAGAGACTCATCCCCAACCACAACAATCGTCATTTTTCTCCAAGGAAAAACTTCCTTAGAAGATCGGCTCAGAATAGTAGGAGTCATTTTCTTTACTTTCTCAGGGAAATCCAACATAGAAGAAAGACTCTTCTTTTGGTGCTCATAACTAATAATTCTGTTTAAGAGACTATTCACTTTCTCAAAATTAAAAGCATGGCCCCCAATCTGATGCCCTTGCTGATGCTTAAATTCATTTTCATTAATTCTTTGAGGTAGCTCCATCTCTGCCAGAATGCTTCGAATTAAACCCACCACTTCTGCTGTTGATTCATTTTTAGAGAAAGTTACGACACCTGCCCGTCCATAATCTCTTTGCATAGAGATATAGGCCCCTGCTGAATAAGTCAGTCCGCGTTTAACTCGTAATTCTTGAATAAGTTTAGAAGTAAAACCTCCTCCTAAAAATCCTGCAAGAAATTCAAACTGATCATCTTTTCCTATAGCTTCCTGACGATTCAAGTAGCGCCCTACTCGAATTTGGGCCTGGTTAGCACCAGGAACAGGAACCAGGTAAATCACACTTTGCTCACTCGGCTTCGCCACTTCCATCGGTGTAATTTCTGTTTCTTGAGACCAGTTACATTTCTTGGAAATAACTTCGACAACCTTCTTTACATCTTTAGGACCTGCGAGAAATATTTTTTTCTTGGCCTTTGAGATCTCATTGAGTCTTGTTTTTAGATCTTTGCCCTGAATCTTATCGAGACTATTTAATGTTCCATCTACCTCTGTCGCAAAAGGTGTTCCCTGTAGAGAAATTTTTCGATAAACACGATCCGCGAGGCTTGAGTGAGAAGTCACAAGATTTCTCAGATTAGATTTTTTACGGGCAATATAAGAATTCAACTCAAACTGGGGATACTGAGCATCATTAAAAAGTTCACAGACCTTACCTACCACTGGATCAATATCTTTAGTTAAACCCCGAATGGTGAAGACTGAATACTCATGAGTGATTGAATGGTTAATACTGGCACCATAAAAATCGAAGAATTCTGCAATCTGCTTTTCATTCTCTTTACTGGTTCCACTCGAAAGCTGATCGAAAGCTACTTGAGTCAGTCCTTCAACCTCATCTCTTAGTGCTCCGTCATTAAAATAAATAGAAGCAATGAATGACGGAAACTTTTGATCTTCAAGCCAGATCACCTCATAGTCTCTAATCTTTGTTCTTTCAACAGAACTTAAAAAATTACTTTCCGCGAAGACTGATGAGCATATAAATGTTAGGGCCAGTGCTAATTTAATTTTCATATATTCTCTCACTTATGCTTGTTCCATACTGATATAAACACACTCGGAGTTTTTACAAGCTCCTCACAAGCTTGCTTAACATCCTCTACCGTGACTTTCTCATACTCTGCAAGTTCCTCTTGATAAAACTTCCAGTCTCCAAAAAGGAGTTGGCGGTTTCCTAAGAATCTTGCAATCCCTGCATTGTTATCAAGACTTGCGTAGAGATCAGTTTGAAAATTATTTTTTACTTTTTGAATGTTTCGCTCAGTGATTTCTGTCGAACAGTAACTTTTCAGTTTATTTTTTAAGTCTTTCTTGAAGTGATCAAGATTAATCCCTTGAACTAACTCTCCTCCTAAAAAGAAGAATCCCGACTTCTCTAGAGACTGATGGGCAGCATAGATGCTTGTCGCGACTGGTTTTTTCGTGAGGATATAGTCATTTACAAGAGATGAACTTTTTCCTGAACCGATGATGCTTGAAAGAACATCTAAAGCATACCCCTTTTTATGTCCTGCTTTGTAGGTAGGATATCCCATCATAAAAATAGGACTAGGTGATTCGCCTTTCAGCTTTACAACCTTGTCTTGTTTGAACTTAGGAATAAAGTCTTCATCCTTAAGGGCCTCATGGGCTTCTTCCACTGTTGGGGATGATTTAATATGCCCGAAATATTTTTTAATATACTCTTTTGCCTTTCTAGGATTCACATCCCCTGCAATCACGACAACAACATTATTAGGAGCATAGAATTTTTTGAAATATTGGTAGATCTGCTCTCTTGTCATGGTTTTTAGATCAGCAATATCTCCAATCACACTTCTTCCATAAGGAGTACCTTCAAAAAGGTGACTCATTAATCCCAGATACAACTGACCTCTTGGAGAATTCTCATAGCGCATTCTTCTTTCTTCCAGAACCACTGCTCTTTCTTTCTCAAAATCATTTTCATCAAGAAGCAAATTCTCCATGCGATCTGCTTCGATCTCCAGCATTTGCTCTAACTGCGAAGTCGGCAGATTCTCATAATAAACTGTCTGGTCTGTAGTGGTATAAGCGTTAGTACTTCCGCCCGAACCTTCGATGATAAAGTCGATAGAGTTTTTGCCGAACTTTTTGGCGCCCTTGAACATCATATGCTCGAGGAAATGACTTGCTCCCGTAATACCTGGAACTTCATTTTTTCCACCTACTTTATAGAAAAGATAAAGTGAAAAAATAGGAAGTTTATGATCAGGAATAATCAAAGCTGTTAGTCCGTTATCAAGTGTTACTTCTTTTACATCCAGATTAATATCGGCCAGGTTGTCTTTCTTCTCTGGCTTCCAACTGGAACAACTCACAAATGCAAGAGCACTCATCAACAATAGAAATTTCATTTTGAATCCTTAAGAAATAAATACTTACTTATCGAAAGCATTCTTATTTTAAGACCACTATCTGCACATTACTAGTGCATTTGGGCCGAGCGATTTGATAAGGTTTGCCTCTTCTTTTTTACAATTGCCAGCAATCCA
>DATGND010000164.1:0-6411 GCA_035306925.1 Bacteriovoracaceae bacterium
TATTCTTTCCCACCTCCAAGTTCTGGAGGTGTGCACGTTATTCAAATTCTAAAAATGCTTGAGCCTTATAACCTAAAATCCATCGGGCCTCAAACAGCTAAGGCCACTCATTTAACGGCTATGGCCATGCAACGTGCTTTCCTGGACCGTTCTCTTTATTTAGGAGATCCAGATTTTAATACTGTCTTAACAAAGTCACTCATTGATAAGAAATATATTAAGAAGCTCTCAGAGAGTATTGATTTAGAGAAAGCTCCTAAAGCTGAAGAGCTAAAAATGTTTCCTCTACCGCAGGAATCAACTGAAACCACACACTTTTCCATTGCAGATGGGGAAGGGAATATGGTGGCCTCAACTCAAACGATCAATGGTTACTTCGGTTCTGGGGTGATTGCAAAAAATACGGGTATTATCCTGAATAACGAGATGGATGATTTTGCTCAAAAAGTAGGGGCACAGAATCTTTTCGGAGCGGTCGGAGGGAAAAATAATTTAGTGGAACCTAAAAAGCGTCCACTTTCTTCTATGTCACCAACCATTGTGACTGAAGATGGACAGGCGGTTATGGCCGTAGGCTCTCCTTCTGGAACTCGTATTATTAGTTGTGTGGCACAAACACTTCTAAACTTTCTGGAGTATGAAATGCCCCTCTATGAATCCGTGGCCGCAACCAGAATTCATCAGCAATACCGACCAGATGAACTTAAAGTAGAAGCTCCTTTTTTAAGCTCTAAAGTCATGAAAGAGCTCAAAGACATGGGACATAATATCTCAGAAGGGAGTCTTGGCTGTTCTGTTCAGGCCGTCGCCCGTAAGAATAAAACTTTAAAAGCTGTTAGTGATCCTAGGAATGAGGGACTTGCCCTGAGTAAATAAAAAAGGCCTCCAAAGGAGGCCTTTTTTTAAAGAGTAGTGGGTGCAGAGAAATCCCGATCCATAACGGTTTTTCTCTTATCATTTTTGGCATTCTCAATGGCCTTCTTACAAATGGTTTGCACACGAATAGTAAGCTGATCGATGGCCGCACTTGAAGTTGAAAGACCAAATTCGTCTTTAATGAGTTTTTTAACTTTAGACGTAACAACTAAGGTCTCCTCAACTGAAGCTGTTTCTACATAAAGATTAAAATCCTTACCCATAACAGTTTTTCTTCCAATTTTTTGAGCGTGATTAGCTGCTTCACGACAGGCCTTAACAATATCTTCATTGAGAGGTTCAAAGAAATTAGATGAGGTATTACAATCACCGTGATCTTTAATAAACTTTTTAACTTTTGAAATGACAACGAGGCTTTCCATCTTAGGAGCTCCTTATTAATCCAGTTATTCCAATGGGTGTATAATTCCATTAAATATCGCTGAGAAGTTCATGAGAAGCAAGTTTAAAGGGAGAGGGCGACCTATTCTCTATACAAAAGCCTCTATTTAGGTTAAATTTTCCTTTATTTTTCAGTCTTGGAACGCTTTATGAATGATTCGCAGCGCATTGTTATTACGGGTATTGGTCTAACGGCACCTAATGGAAATAATCTTTCGGATTTCCGAGGGGCCTTATTGGAGAAAAAGTCTGGTGTGCGTCATGCTGAAATCCGCTATATGGGAATTCAAGCAGCAGGCCTTTGTGACTTTGATGAATTTAAGTATCAATCCAAAAAACTTCGTCGTCGTGGAACACGTGCGGGAAGTATTTCCATCTACTGTGCCAATGAAGCCGTCATCGATTCTGGTATCAACTGGGAGAGTGTGGATAAATCTCGCGTAGGTGTTTATCTGGGAATCACTGAACATGGTAACGTTGAAACAGAAAATGAAATCTATGAGATGCACCAGAATAACCTTGATTGGAAACTTTGGTCGCCTCACCATAACCCAAGAACAGTTGCTAACTCACCTGCTGGTGAAGTAACTCTCAATATGGGGATCACTGGCCCTCACTACACTCTCGGTTCAGCTTGTGCTGGGGGGAACGTGGGGATTATTCAAGGGCTGCAACAACTCATTCTAGGAGAAGTTGATTTCGCTTTAGCTGGTGGGGTTTCTGAGTCTCCACAAACTTTTGGTATCTTTGCGGCCTTTGCTGCTCAGGGAGCTCTTGCTCAGAATGAAGATGCCACGAAAGCTTCAAAGCCACTTGATATCAATCGCAATGGAATTGTTATTGCTGAAGGCGGTTGTATCTACACCCTTGAGCGTCTTTCCGATGCTAAGGCCCGTGGAGCTAAAATTTATGCCGAGATCGTGGGATATGCCATTAACTCTGATGCCAGTGATTTTGTGAATCCGAATTCCTCTCGTCAGGTTGAATGTATGCATAAGGCCATTAAACGTGCGGGAATTGAAATTCATGATATTGATATTCTTAATATGCATGCAACAGGTACTGGTGCCGGAGATATTTCTGAATCACGTGCTGTAAGAGAGGCCTTTGCTAGTAGTGATAAAACTTATGTGAACTTCACGAAAGGGCATATTGGGCATGCGATGGGTGCAGCAGGTGCTTTAGAACTTGCCGGTAACCTTCCATCGTTTGTAGATCATATGGTTCACCCTGGAATGAACTGTGAAGAGTTGGACCCAGAGTGTGAAATTAAAAACCTGGTTTATAAAGAGCCGAAGAAACTTGAAAGTGTGAATTATATTCTTAATAATTCATTTGGAATGCTTGGAATTAACTCAGCACTTATTGTAAAAAAATATATTGGATAAGGAGATCGTTACAATGACGGCCGCAGAAGTAAGACAAATTGTTATCGATATTATTGCAGATATCGCTCCAGATGAAGATGTGTCGAATCTTGATGATGCTAAAACTCTTAGAGAGCAACTAGACCTGGATTCTATGGACTTTTTAGATATTGTTATGGAACTCAGAAAGCGCCATAAAGTAGAAGTTCCTCAAGAAGATTATCCGCAACTAGCGTCACTCAATAGCTGTGTAGCTTATCTATTACCTAAACTCTCTTAATATTTGATATGAATTACGATGCAATAGTCATCGGTGCAGGGATGTCGGGGCTAGCCGCCGGCATCCGTCTGGCAATGTTTGATAAAAGAGTTCTTATTCTAGAGAAACACTCCATTCCTGGAGGTCTCAACTCTTATTATCAAAGAAGAAATTTTGATAAGGGTGGGATTCGTCATTTCGATGTGGGACTCCATGCCTTAACAAACTTCATTAAAAAAGGAGAGAAGGGTAAGCCTTTCTCTAAACTCTTAAAACAGCTTCGTCTTTCTTATGATGATTTTAAGCTCTGTCCTCAGAGTTATTCAAAAATAAGTTTTCCTGAAGTTGAACTAAAGTTTTCAAACGACTTTGAATTATTAAAATCAGAGGTGGCCACTCACTTTCCTCACCAGATGGATGCTTTTCAAGCGTTGGTTAATAGAGTCGACACTTTTAATGAACTAGATCTTTCTTTAGGATACACCAGCTCTCGAGAAGTCCTTCATTCTCTTATTTCAGATCCTCTGCTCGTGGAGATGATTCTCTGTCCTCTCTTGATCTATGGATCGGCCTGGGAAAATGATATGGACTTTGCTCAGTTTGTGATCATGTTCAAATCTCTTTATTACGAAGGGTTTTCTAGACCTGAGGGGGGAGTGCGCACGATCATCAACTTGATGATGGATAAGTTAAAGAACCTGGGGGCAGAAATTAAATTCAAAAGTGCCGTCAGTGAAATCCTTACTAAGGATCAAAGGGCCTTTGGAGTAAGAGTTGGAGAGGAAGAGTTTTTCGCTCCTATTATTTTCTCATCTATAGGGCTTCCTGAAACTTATGAGATTACTCCTGCTCTTAAAAAATTAGAAAATCCAAGAGTGGGAAATATGACTTTCCTGGAGAGTATCTTTGTTTTTGATCAGAAGATTCCTCTGGAAGTGAATGATTCAACCATTACATTTTTTAACAATCACTCCCGCTATGAATATCAAAAATCTCAAGGGCTTTTTGATAATCGTTCAGCGGTGGTTTGTTTTCCTGATAACTATGAGCCCCATGTTCGAGAAGGGGAAGGTACGGCCCGTATAACTTTTATGGCCAACTATGATCTTTGGAAAAATCTCTCGAAAGATGAGTATCTGGAAGAGAAGAAAAAAGTTTCTGAAAGAGCACTAGGTATTGTGAAAAAGTTCACTCCTGGTTTTGAGGGGAAACTTCTCTTTGAAGATACTTTCACTCCTTTAACGATTAAAAAATTTACTTCCCACTTTGGGGGAACTGTTTACGGCTCCATTGATAAGAGTCGTGATGGGAAAACACCTGTTGATTCCTTGTATGTGATTGGAACAGACCAGGGCTTTTTAGGAATCGTGGGTTCCATCCTCTCTGGGATTTCTTTAGCAAACCTCTATGGACTTATGGAGTCACCTTGAAATTAAATAATGTTGTTCTTCATTCATGGGGAATTGCAGAGCCTCATCAGTTTGTAACTAGTGATGAGATTGAACTTGAATTAAAAGAACTCTATGAAAGGGCAAGGCTTCCTTTTGGCCGTTTAGAACTTCAGACCGGCATTAAATCCCGAGGAGTCTGGCCAGTAGGAACTAGGCCTTCTACTATTGCCAGTATGGCCGCGAAAGAGGCCTTAAAAGATTTCCCTCTTGAAGATGTGGATCTTCTTCTTCATGCCTCGGTTTGTCGGGACTTTCTGGAGCCGGCCACGGCCGCACAGGTGCATTTTAATCTGGGATTAAAACCAGAGTGTATGATTGGTGATCTATCCAATGCCTGCCTGGGAGTTCTTTCCAGTATTTTGATGGCCGGACAGATGATTGATAGTGGTGCTATCAAAAGTGCTCTGATCGTTTCCGGGGAAAATTCAGGTCCTCTTCTGGAAGAGACTTTAAAAGTTTTAAAAACTGATCATTCAATTGATCGAAAAAAAATTAAACCCTTTATTGCTAACCTCACCATTGGTTCAGCGGGGGTGGCCTTTTTACTGACTCATGAAAAGATGAGTCCTCAATCACCAAAAATCTTAGGTGGATCAACACTGACAGACTCCTCATCTGTTGAGCTTTGTCAGGGAGATGGTTCAACTAGTGGTCTGATGATGCAGACAGATTCTGAGGCCCTGTTAGTGGCAGGAATTAAACTTTCAAAAGATAACTGGCAGCGAACAAAAGAAGTTTTAGGATGGGAGAATGAAGATGTTGATAAAATCATTCCTCATCAGGTGGGTTCAGCTCATCGCTTTGCTCTTTTAAATGAACTGTCGCTACCTTTGGATCGTGATTTTCAAACTTTTCCAACCTATGGCAATACTGGTTCAGCGGCACTACCTCTGACTTTTATTAAAGCAGAGAGAGCAGGTTTTTTTAAGGCCAATGATAAAATTGCCTTCCTTGGCATTGGAAGCGGACTAACTTCCACCATGCTGGGAGTTCAGTGGAGATAATAAATGAATAGCTGGTTTAAATCAGAAGATTTTAGAAGACTCTATCCTTTCAGATCCCATTACTTGCAACTCGATAGTCATAATCTTCATTATATTGATGAAGGACAAGGACAGCCGATCCTCATGCTTCATGGGAATCCCACTTGGTCCTTTTACTATCGAAATCTTGCTAAG
The DNA here is from genome assembly GCA_035306925.1 of Bacteriovoracaceae bacterium. GTDB lineage: Bacteria > Bdellovibrionota > Bacteriovoracia > Bacteriovoracales > Bacteriovoracaceae > Peredibacter. Next base: position 5,573 of record DATGND010000164.1, read on the forward strand.
GCCTTCTCTTCTCATTACCGCGTGGTTGTGCCTGATCACATGGGATGTGGGCTTTCGGATAAGCCGCAGGATTATTCTTATAATCTTGATCAGCATATTCATAACGTTTATAAGCTTGTGAGTTTTCTTGAGCTAAAAAATATCATTCTCATCGTTCATGATTGGGGTGGGGCCATTGGTTTTGGACTTCTTACTCGCTTTCCTGAATTGTTTGAGCGTGTGGTGATTCTTAATACTGCCGCTTTCCCTGATGATAATATTCCTGGTCGTATTAATCTTTTACGTCAGGGCAAAATGGGTGAGTTTTTAACCCGCGGCCTGAATCTTTTCTCATGGCCTGCCACTTTCATGACTACCACTAAGCCGCTCCCTCGCTTTGTGAAGAAGTCCTATCTTGCTCCTTATGATAATTGGAACAACCGCATTGCTGTGGCCCGCTTTGTTCAAGATATTCCTATGGAAGAAGAACATCCTACTTACAAGGTTCTAAGTCAGATTGAGGCCAAGATGCCTTCCATCAAAATACCAAAACTTATTTTATGGGGGGGCCAGGATTTTTGTTTTAGTAAGCATTTCTTTGATCGCTGGCTTGAGTTTTATCCAGATGCCCAGTTTCATTACTATGAAAATGCTGGCCACTATGTGATTGAAGATGAACTAGAAGATGTGGTTAGTCGTATAGGGAATTTTATTTCATGAATATTGCACACCGAATAGCTGAGATGGCGCAAAAATACCCTGATAAAAAGTCAGTGGTTTTTTCAAGGCCCTTAGGTAACGGACAATACGAATATCCTTATTATACCTTTAAAGAGTTTGAAGAGCGCTCTAATCAGTTT
>DATGND010000165.1:0-8262 GCA_035306925.1 Bacteriovoracaceae bacterium
CTTCAAAGCGCGTATCATCTTCAAGTTTAAGGGCCTTTAACTTGGCGCCCAGAGTAGGAATCTGGCTTTGAAAGTGAAATGGCTTTTCTTGAGCAAAAGCTTGTCCTAATAAAAGTGAGAATACTAAAAATAATTTAGCCACATATCCTGCTTTTCTAAATTCTTATTAAAAAAACTTTGAGCTTCATTTATAAATCGTGAAAGAGGAAATCCTACCACGTTAGCATAATCTCCCTTCACTGCACTGATAAAAGTAAGACTTGGACCTTGAATGCCGTAAGCCCCTGCCTTATCAAGAGAGTCCTTGGTTGCAAGATATCTTGCCATCAGTTCTTCACTGATCTCATTAAAGGTCACTTTTGTTTCTTCAACAAATTGATGTCGTAAAACTTTTCCTTCATAGATAAAAAACATGGCAACCGCAGTAAAGACAGAGTGTTCTTTTCCTGCAAGAGAGCTTAAAAATAAACGTGCTTCAGTCTCATCCTTAGGTTTGCCAAAAATTCTCCCATCTAAACTCACCACCGTATCAGCAGATACAACCAAACAACCTTCTTTATTTACTAAAGAAGAAACAACGGCTTCACCTTTCTGAATGGCAATGTCCTGAGCAAAGAGTTCAGGTTCTTGATGATTGGATTTCTCATCGAGGTCAGCAGTTAGAACGGAAAAAGGTATCTGTAAGTGCCCAATCAACTCTTTTCGTCGAGGGGAAGCACTGGCAAGAATAAACTCAAAGTTTTTTGGCCTTAACATTTTTTAAAATCCAAACGTAGTATTGAAGATTGTTTGTTTCACGTATTTGCATCTTATCAAAACTATACTGCGTTTTTAAACTCCAGATGTATGAATCAAGTGCTTTTTTATAATACACATTTGTAGGAGTCTTAGCTATCACTTCTCCTCTATTCTCCATTTTAGAAATTAAATTACTCAGTGATTGAAGATGAGTGGTTTCCAGGCGGCGAATATATTCTTCCAGAAATGTTCTTCTTTCCGCTAATCGCTCATCCCATAAGAAGTAACCAAAGTTTTCTGCCATCTTTTTGCCGGAATCAAGGCTTGCTAAAATCGGCTTGGTAAAGGATTCATACCAAACCTCCTGAGCAACTTTGAAACTGACAATTCTTTTAGTGAGAAGTTCAAGTAGCTGAAGGTCTTTACTCACTGTTTCGACCTGATCAAAACCTCGTCCATTTTCAATGACCTCAAGCCATTGATCATCTGTGATCGTGTAAGAAGTGAGTCGGGTGTAACCTCGCAAAGAGAGATCCAGATGTCCCTCTCCTCTTTTTTTGATGTAACCTTTCCCACCCAGAAGATACATCATATCAAAAGCCGATCCTTGAGATGTCACTGTCATATTAGGTGCGGCCATCAGAAGAGTCGTCTTTATTAAAGAGCCTTCATTATTCTTCTTTCGAAGTTCGTTTAGAAATTTAAACTGATGATTTTTAGAGTGTTTACCGTAGAAGAGATATTCACTGAGATGACCGGCTTCTGTTTGTCCTTGAAAGATTTCTCTTTCAAAATGGGCTTCATTGGCCACTTCTAGCATCAATGGTAATGAATGAGCATCAGTCTGAGGTCCTAGATCCACTTTTTCTTCCACCTTAGTTCGTGGAAGATAATGAACGTGTCCCTCTAGCAGTTTTAAATAAATTAAAACTTCATCTTTTGAAAAATTGATCTCTTGAAAAGTCACTGTTGTCTTAGCGGCCAGTCTCAAAAGGCTTCCATCCATGAGATAAACCCATGCAGTAGAATCTTCTGCATTAACTAGCTCATCTCCTTCTACTAATTGAGAGAGATATTGGCCTTGGACAGAACTCGTTCCTCGAAGTATTTGGCAACTTCCAGAACAAGATAGAATTTTTCCTACCATCTCCAGCTGTCTTGAATGGCGAAGTCTCACTAACCAATCAGGAGTTTCTGATTCAATCTGAGATTGAAGCATCCATTTTTTTATATCAAGGGACTCTTCCGGATCCTGCTCCCAGTCCATTAGCGAAGCTGGCTGACCTTTGATGGACTGACCCCAAACACCGAAACTCAGCAATAGACTCAATGCAATAGTTGAGAGGAACACTTTCCCCTTAATAATTCCCATACTTTTCCTTCGGAAAATACCTACCTTAAATTTACCTTATCCTCCTTTTCTGCTATAGTAGGTGTTCATTTTTACCTATTCTTTTTTGGAGTTCACCCCAGATGGAAACACCTCAGACACAAGAAAGCTTCTCATTCCCGCAAGAAGAAGAGAAAGTTCTTAAATTTTGGATAGAAAACGACATTTTCAAGAAGTCTCTTGAAAAGACTAAGAACAATAAAAACTACATTTTCTACGATGGACCTCCCTTTGCGACAGGTCTTCCTCACCACGGGCACATTGTAGCTTCAACTCTAAAAGATATTATTCCTCGTTATTTTACAATGAGGGGTTACTACGTTTCTCGTCGTTTCGGTTGGGACTGTCATGGTCTTCCGATTGAGCAAGAAATCGATAAGAAGTTTGGGATGTCAGCATCTGACTTCGTCGCTCAACATGGTGTGAAGAAGTACAACGATGAATGCCGCGGAATTGTTGACCGGTACGTAAATGAATGGGAAAAAACCATTTCCCGTCTAGGACGTTGGGTTGATTTTAAAAACGACTACAAAACCATGGACGTAACATTCATGGAATCCGTGTGGTGGGTTTTCAAATCCATCTGGGATAAAGGTCTTATCTACCAAGGTAATAAAATCGTTCCTTACTCTCCAGCTCTACAAACAGCTCTTTCAAACTTTGAAGCTGGTCAAAACTATCAGGACATTCAAGATCCTGCTGTAACAGTTCTCTTTAAGTCTCAAGATGAGGAAGATACTTATTTTGCAGCATGGACCACGACTCCATGGACTCTTCCTTCTAACCTCACTCTGTGTGTTCACCCAGAGATCGAATACGTTAAAGTTAAAGACCTTGAAAAAAATATTTTCATCTACATGGCAAAAGCTCGTCTTGATGCCTACAAGAAAAACCTCAAGTATGAAGAAGTAGAGACTCTTACTGGGGCCCAAATGAAGGGTAAGAAGTATGAGCCACTTTTCCCTTACTTCTCAAATCTAAAAGATCAAGGATACTTTGTTATCCTGAATGATGAATATGTTACGACTGGCGATGGTACAGGAATCGTTCACCAAGCACCTGGCTTCGGGGAAGACGATAACCGTGTGATGAAAGCAGCTGGTCTTACTGAAGTCGTCGTCCCAATGGACAACTCAGGTAAGTTCAATGAAGAAGTCACTGACTTTGCCGGAAAATATTTTAAAGATGCAGATAAAGATATCATCAAGAACTTGAAAGATCGTGGACAACTCTTTCATCAATCAACTTTAGTTCACAGCTACCCTATGTGCTATCGCACCGATACTCCGCTGATGTATCGAGCTATGCCGCAATGGTATCTGGCAGTAGAAAAGATCAAAGACAAAATGCTTGCAGCGAACTCTCAAATTAATTGGGTTCCAGCAACCATCAAAGAAGGTCGTTTCGGTAAGTGGCTTGAAAATGCTCGTGACTGGGCCATCTCTCGTACACGTGTCTGGGGGACTCCACTTCCAATCTGGATCAACGATGTTACAGGTAATGCTGTTTGTGTTGGTTCCATTGCAGAACTTAAAGAACTCTCCGGTGTTGAATTAAAAGATCTTCACCGTGAATACGTTGATGATGTGACATTCACCAAAGCAGGCGAAGAAGGTGTTTATCGCCGTATCCCAGAAGTTTTAGACTGCTGGTTTGAATCAGGCTCAATGCCTTATGCTCAACTTCACTACCCTTTTGAAAACCAAGATGTTTTCAAAGATGGTTTCCCTGCTGAGTTCATCGCAGAAGGGCTGGATCAGACCCGTGGATGGTTCTATACCCTAACAGTTCTTTCCGCTGCTCTCTTTGATAAACCAGCTTTTAAAAACGTTATTGTTAACGGACTAGTACTTGCAGCAGATGGTAAGAAGATGAGTAAACGTCTTCGTAACTACACACCCCCAGATGAACTGATCGCTGCCACTGGTGCAGATGCCTTGAGACTTTTCCTTATTAACTCAGGGCTCGTTCGTGCAGAAGAACTTCGCTTTACTGATGAAGGTGTAAAAGACATGGTTCGCCGTGCCCTTCTTCCTTGGTATAACTCGTTTAAGTTCTTCTCAACATACGCCAAAGTTGATGGTTTCTCTGCTCGTGATCTTGATATCAAATCTGACAACATTCTAGATCAGTGGCTCATCTCAAAACTTCAAACTCTTATCACTAACGTGAATAGAGAGATGCAGGCCTACAGACTTTATAACGTAGTTCCAGAACTCTTCAACTTCATTGAAGACTTAACTAACTGGTACATCCGTCTGAACCGTCGTCGCTTCTGGGAAGATGGGAATACAGCAGATAAGAAAGCCGCTTATTCAACCCTCTACTACACTCTTGAAAACCTTTCCCGTTTAATGGCGCCATTTGCACCATTCTTGAGTGAGCATATCTATCAAGAGCTTAAAACTTTTGGTGGTCAGTGTGAGGAATCGGTTCACCTTTGTTCTTACCCAGAGGAGAACAAGGATCTTATTAATGAAACACTGGAGGTGGCCGTAGGACGCATGCAACAGGTTATTAACCTGGGCCGTCAGAAGCGTGTGAGCGAAAAAGTAAAAGTGAAAACTCCCCTTAAAACGCTTAAAGTGCTCCATCAAGAACAAGATCTTCTTAAAGAGATCGCTAAGCTTGAGGAGTATATTAAGATTGAGCTTAACGTGAAAAACGTTGAGTATATGACTAACGAGTCCGACTACGTTGTTCTTTCGGCTAAAGCGAATCTTCCTGTTTTAGGTAAGAAGCTTGGTAAAGAAATGGGCAAATTCAAAGCTCTGATAGAAGCCCTTCCTTCAAGTGATGTTGCTAAGATCGAAGATGGAGAAAGTATTACCCTGAATGGAGTTGAATTTAACTCAGAAGAGATCCTGGTATTCCGTAATGCTAAACCAGGAACACAAGCAGTAACGAACAGATTCATTACCATTGACCTGGATTGCACACTCGATCAGGATCTAATTGATGAGGGACTTGCCCGTGAGATGGTTAACCGTATTCAAAAATCACGTAAGGATTCAGGATTTGAAGTGAGTGACCGTATTCATATTGAAATAAAAACGACTGCTGAATATCAGAAGATTTTTGAAACTTATAAAGATTACATCTCTTCAGAGACTCTGATTACTCAAGTAAAGTTCAATAATGAATTAACTCAAGCAATGTCACACGATATTGAAGATGTAGAGTTTAATATCAAACTTTCTAAGGCCTAAAACCTAGGAGGCTTCTCAAATGAGAAGCCTCCTATTTTTCCATTTTCCTGACACAGATCAGTTAAATTTCATGATATTTATTTCAATATAGCTTCATGAAAAACCTCGATCAACTCATCCAAAAATATAACAGACCAGGTCCTCGCTATACTTCTTACCCTCCAGTTCCCTTCTGGAAAGGTGCTCCAGATGAAGACACCTGGCTCTCCCATGTGGCACAACACAATAATGAAGGCATTGACCTCTACGTTCATGTTCCTTTTTGTGAAAAGCTTTGTTGGTATTGTGGCTGCAATAGAACCATTACTAAGGACCACTCTGTTGAAAATGAATTGATCTCCATCCTGAAAAAAGAATGGAGTATCTACCAAAACGCCATTAAGGATTTAAAAATCAACTCTCTTCATTTTGGTGGAGGAACACCTACTTTCTTATCCCCGGAAAATCTAAAAGAGTTGATCTCATGTCTCACTAGCAACCGCTCTGAGAATTTTATTGGCTCCATTGAAGTGGATCCGAGAACTTGCACCAAAGAACATCTTATTCTTCTTAAAGAAATGGGCTTTTCAAGAATTTCATTAGGAATTCAGGATTTTGATCCGGTTGTTCAAAAGGCCATTAATAGATATCAACCTGTTTCTCTAGTAGAGAATCTTCTTAAAGAAATTCGCTCGCTGGAGTTTGAAAGTATTAACTTTGATCTGATCTATGGGCTGCCAAAACAGAGTCGAGAAAGCATTGTAGAGACCATTAACATTGTAAAAAAACTGGATCCTGATCTGATTGCCTTTTATGGTTATGCTCATCTGCCCCATAAAATAAAAAATCAAAAGCTCATTAACAATGAGGATCTCCCCTCTCCGGCCTTACGCCAGGAGCTTTATCAAACAGGGAAAGCTCTCCTAAAAGAAAACGGTCTCGTTGATATCGGAATGGATCACTTTGCTAAAGAAAGTAACTACCTTTACCAGGCAAAACTCAACCATGCCCTTCATAGAAATTTTATGGGTTATACAGACCGAAAATCAAAATGTCTGATAGGGCTGGGCCCAAGTGCCATTTCTGATTCAGGAGTCAGCTTTGCCCAAAATCATAAGGATTATAAAGACTATAAAGAGATTATTTCTCGAGGGAAATTAGCTTTTGATAATGGTCACATTCAAACTGCTGATGATCTCCTTACGCAAAAACATATTCTGACGTTAATGTGTGAAGATGAAGCATCAATTAGTGAATCTATTCCTTACTATCAGGAAATAAAAAAAGAGATGGAAGACTTTCAGGAAGATGGTCTCGTGGTCATGGAAGACAATAAGGTCACACTTACTGAGACAGGTAAGATCTTTATGAGAAATATAGCGATGAGCTTTGATTTTCATCTACGAACCCAAACATCAGTTAGGTTCTCTCAGACGGTCTAAATTAGTTCCTAGTAAAAACGGCCAAAAGCGCAGATAATAAATGCATGAGACTCATCGTTTTATTATCTGCGCTTTTACTCTCGTCCAATAGCTGGGCACTAAGAGAGCTAACTCCTCAGGCTTTCAGTTCCAGAGTTACTCCCAGCCTCAATAGTATTCAGAGTGATTATTTTCAAATCCTGAATCAATTCCCGGATTTTCCAAAGGAGCTTCCGGCACTTCTTAATAATTTTTATTCTCAACAAGATATAAAAAACCAACTTCCCCTGGAGTGTCCTCGCCAACTTAATCCTCAATGTAGGGAAGAAATTAAAACCTTAAGAGAGCATATTCTCTCTTTGAACAGATCTCTTGAAGGAATTATTGTAAAACTGAAGACCGGAAACACTCATTACCTTTATCCACTCACTGGCATTAAACATCTTTCCAACTCTGCTAATGAGTTGTGGAGTTTAAAAGTCGAAATGGATATGGCCTCTTTTCTTATCGATGCTGAACTACCAAGTGTATTGCGCTCACTCGATGTTATTCGTCGCCTCGATGAGATTCGCACTGAACTTATTCTGGGAATGCTCCACTTTATTCCAGTGCTCTATCGCCAAGAGTTTGAAACTTTTTATTTTGAATTTATTCACCCGCTTCGCTTGAATAAAAATCATCAGTTTTTTGTTAAAAACTTTTCTCGACTGAACTTTAATCTCAATTTATTTGTTCAATCACTTACTAAAAGAAATAAGAAAACACCGGAAGGCAGTAATCAGTATTTGCAGCTTATGCATATGCGCTGGAATGGGATTTTACGGTTTTATAAATAGGAAATAAAAAAGGCACCCAATGGGTGCCTTTCTTTTAGGATTAGTACTTAGAAGTGCGACGGAAACGTCCCTCGGCCTTGCGACGACGCTTATCAGCGTTCTCAAGTTTTTCCTTCATTCTGATTGAAGGTTTTTTGTACTCAGAGCGAGCGCGATACTCCTTTACGATCCCGTAAGCATCACAAAGACGCTTAAACTTTTTAATGGCCTTTTCAGCTGGAAAACGCTCATCAATAGTAATATGGATTGTAGACATGGAATTCACCTCCTCTTTTATAGCATTCCCGAGTTCAAAGAACTCTTTTAAGGGTTTTAGGAACCATAATTTACCGCTTTTGCGGCCCCCAGTCAACTAATCCTAGATTAGCCTCTCTCTTTTTGGTAAATAAAGGCCATGCAACTCGACGTTTTTAACTCTCAAACAACCTCAGATCAACCACTTGCAGCGAAGTTACGTCCCAAAGAGCTTTCTGACTTCTTTGGACAGGTAAAAATTCGTTCGCACTTGGAGAGCTTACTGAAGGCCCCGCGAGCTGTGATTTTCTGGGGACCTCCGGGAACAGGTAAAACGACTCTTGCCCACCTTCTGGCCCAGAAGCTGGATTTAGATTTATTTAGTTTCAATGCAGTTACTTCTGGGATCCCGGAACTCAAAAAAATTATTGCTGAAATTCTGGAAAAGAAAAAAG
>DATGND010000166.1:0-2510 GCA_035306925.1 Bacteriovoracaceae bacterium
GATGTAACAGACAGGGAAGCTCTCCAGAAGGCTATTCTTGAGTTTTCTCACTCCATTGGCCTTGATCTTTTAATTGCCAGTGCGGGTATTTCCTTTCCTCATAAAACCAAAATTCCAGACTTTGAACGAAGCTATTACATGGTTCAAGTGAACTTGTTGGGAGTGATGTATGCCTTTGAGGCGGCTTTAAAAGTCATGCTTCCTAAGAAGAGTGGGCATCTGGTCGCCATTTCCTCCGTGGCCGGCTTTAATGGTCTTCCTGGTGTTTCGGCTTACAGTGCGACAAAGTCGGCGGTAACGAAGTACTGTGAGTCTTTAAACCTTGATTTAGCCGACTATGGGATTACGGTAACGAGTATTCACCCAGGATTCGTAGATACACCTCTTACCCGAGTGAACCCACACCCTATGCCTTTTTTGCAAACAGCTCCACAAGCAGCTCGGAAAATTGCTTGGGCCATTCGAAAAAAGAAAATGCACTACAGTTTTCCTTTTCTCTTCTCTCTTGTAGTAAAATTTTTAAGTCTCCTGCCAAGGACATGGTATAAGAGACTTATGACAATAAAACTCTTTAATTTTTCTAAGGAGCACTGATGAAATTATTCTTTGTTCTTTTAATGCTTTCAGGTTTTGTATGGGCCAAGGAAGAAGCTAAAAAAGAAATTCCTCAGGAAGTAGGAAGTAAGGGCCGTCAATTCATAGAGGATGAGGCTGAAGAGGATTGTGAAGATAAAGCAAAGAAACCGGTGATTATCCCTGAAGAACCTGTGCTAGGGCTGGGGGGAGATGCTGGCTGTTCTATTGACGATATGTAAAGTTTTCAAGGGCTTCTTAAATTTATTTTGTGACGTGTTAATCTCTCGCACAAGAAAAAAATTAAAGGAGCCCACATATGAAGTTTCTAGCATTTATCCTTCTGTCTGCTTTCTCTCTTTCAGCTTTTAGTGCTTCCATTAATGATACTATTTCAAGACTTGAAGACGGTAACGACGTTCAGTGTACCCAACTTTCAAAATCTCGTCCGATTTGTTTAGGGCTTGCTGTTGATGAGGCGGCCAAGAAAACCATTCCTTGCTGGTACTCAGTAAAGTTTGAATGTATTGGAGCTGAGCAATTCACTGTAAAACTACGTGTGAAAGAAAGCTACAATGCTTCTAGTGATCGTCGTGAGACGAATGTAACTAAAGTGACAATAATTGATTAATATACGGTCGAACGTACTCAAAACCAACTTGTGCCTGCTCCACTATAAACTGGTAGGAGTAGGCCACAATAAATCCTAAAATCACCATAATTCCATGTCCCAGCGCTAGAAGACAGACGTCTTCTTCAAGAAGTCCCAAGCATAAAAAGAAAATTCCTAATGCCGGTATGAAGTTAGAGAACGGAATAGGGAGAGGAAGAGATAAAAAAGCGGCTGTTAAAATAATCGATATACCTGCAGTCATTTGGCTGATTCGTGAATTGGCCCAAGGATGCTTGTAAAGAGAGAGCCTACTGGAGTAAGAGCTGAACTTGATACCTGCTTTATGAATAAGCTGCCAGGTGTTCTTTTCAAGTTTTACTTTTTTCATTCGTTTAGTGAGAAAAGGTTGTCCATTTTTAATCAGTCCTATTCCTTGCAAAATGATAATGGAGCCAAGAAGACTAGAGATGCCTGGAATAGGAATGGGTTGTAAAAAAGGGAAAGCTACAATCATGCAGAGAATCGTTACTGAATCTTTTTTTAGGCTGTTTATTATCTCACCAAGAGTGATAACTGGTTTTTCAGAAATTTCATCTAAAGCACTTAGAAGTTTTTTTGACATTAGTGACTCGCTATCTCGTAAAAATTACCCGTAGGTAAGATAAGTATGATTTTTTTTTATAGAAGGTCAAAAAGTGTATCAGAATTATCTTTTTTAGTCAGGATTATCTTTGTCGTTAAATTCTTCTCTCTGAGAGAACTTCTATATTTCTTTCAGAGATAATTTCATTAATATTCCAAAAATCCCAAAGAACTCCTAAAAAGAAAAATCCACCTGTCACTAGATAAAGAAGACCAGATATCCATTTTCCTAAGTAGAAGCGATGAAGCCCTAAGGGGCCAAGAAAGGTGAGAAGAATCCAGGTGATATTGTAGTCAAAAGGACCTGCTGTATATTTTTGATCAGCAGCTTCATCCATTGACGGAATTAAAAATAAATCAACAATCCAACCGATACCTAAAAGTCCAAAGGTAAAAAACCAAAGAGTGCCAGAAATAGGCCTACCAAAGTAAAAACGGTGAGCTCCCATAAAACCGAATATCCAGAGAATGTAACCGATAGGAGTAGAGTGAGTGTCATTGGCCGGATGATATTTCATGATTTGAATCCTAGTAAAAAGCTAATGAGTAAAAGAATAAGTACTAATAAAGAAATAAATCCAATTTTTATTTCTTTTTGAGTGAAAAACAAAATAGATGTTAAAAGAACTCTCAAGACCGGTAAAATAATAAGTGTTGCTAGTCCAAAAAATGAAGTGAGAAT
>DATGND010000167.1:0-9279 GCA_035306925.1 Bacteriovoracaceae bacterium
TGCATAATTTTGATATTCGTTGTGGCATCCCCAGAAAACAAGTTTTCTGGGGATGATTATTTGAGGTGCGGTCTTCTAGGAATATGGAACTTTTCGAAAACGAAACAAAAAGAGCAACACCAATGAAAGGGTGCAGTTTAAGTTATTTAAGGTTACTTAAAGAGAACGTGACATCTTCCCGTCAGATAAATTCCTTCGGCAAAATGAATAATGGCATGTTGGGCCTGCTCACCAGAGGAGACTGAAATTCTCTGAGGTACTCCTAGAGCAACGTAGAGAATATTCCCACGCTGATTTGGATTCTCAAAACTCATAGAAATATGAGTGGATGTAGGGTTGTAAGTATATCTTCTTAATCGAGCTAAAAATACTTTTCTGTGGTGATTAGACTGAGTCTCAATGGAGAAAACTCTTAGACTTTTGTGATCTCGAGAAAGCTCTAAAGTGAACTTCTTTTCAATTCTTTCATAGTCAGTGAATACACAACGCATATCTAATTCAGATCGATCAATAGAGCGAATATCAAAGTCAGTGTCTGCAAAAGCCGAAGACCAAGAGATCGTGAAAAGCAATAAATAAGCGATGGTTTTCATGAATATTCCAAGTAAAAGAGAATCGCTATATCTCTAAAAAAGAGATGAAAGTCCAGAACTACTTAATATAATTTAGGATTTTTTGAAAAAATTATAAGCTAAACAGGGGAAAGGGGGCCTTACTCCATTGTGCCTTCAGCTAAAGTCTTTCTCTTCATGACTTTTGGGTAACTTAGGAAGTAACGGTTAGAAATGACTTTAAATAGATTTACTTGTCTGTCAGCAATACCCTCAGCACTCACATAGTTGTTTTTCTGCTGTAAAGGCAGATAGCCATTAGCAGAAGCTGCTCGGTAGGCATCCTGGTTAAGACCGAAAGGGTTATTAGAGGTTTTGTCTCCACCAAATAAAATGGCATCCTCTTCATTCATCTTCTCTGGAGTGCCGTAGAGTTCTGCGTAGGAAGGGTGTTTAAGATTCATGGCTGCTTCGGCTTCAACAATAAGGGAGGCTTCTTCCGCTTTATTCGCTTTTTCAGCAGCTAATTTATCTGCTTCGCTATTTGGTTCTTTATCCAAACCTACTTCTGTGGAAGGGGCGGCTGAGGCAAGAAGATTCATACCCAGCTCTTTTTCAAAATCTTCGAAAACTTTTTTAGCTTCTTTGGTATTTCTTAATTCGTTTAATTGTTTATCAATAGCAGCAGCAAAGTCGATTCGCTCTTCTTTAGGAAGGTTTTTATTGTAATCCTTCTGCATCTTCTCCAAATCTTTTCTAAGAGAAGTGGCCATAGAAGCTAATTTAGAAGAAGTATCTCCTGCCAATTCAAGATTTCCTTCTTTAATAGAGCTATTGAGATCATTGATGAGCTGGACACTGCTTTCAAGATTTTCTGTTTTATTTTGTTTTGCACTCACAGTGATTGGTTTGACTTCAACAGGATCATCACAGGCTTCAGGACCAACCTCCATAGTATCATTCTTATTGGAGAAGCAGGTCTTAATTTGAGCGACGGTATTTTCTTTGGCCTTAAGAGACTTTGGTTTTTGGGCCAGTTCTACTTTAGTTGAGCTCTCCATTTTTATTTCACCAGGAGAAGATTGAGATGGTGAAGAAGGTATACCTTTTTTAACACCTTGAGAGTCGTCCGTATGTTCTCTGAACTGGGAAACAACTTTTCTTAATTCTTTAACGTTCTTCTCAGTTTGCTTTTCAATCTCATTTAGCCCGCCTGAAATAACTCCCATTAAAGCTGCGTGAGCTCCGAAAGTAATAGAACGTGGGATCGGGTAAGAATAGAGGGCCGTAATTTTAACAGCTAAAGCATTGGTAAAAAGATTAGTAAGGCTCACGGCCAGTTGTAGTAATGTTTGAAGATTTCCGGCACTACTGTAACCGAATCCTGCACCGAAAGCCGCAGCATAAAGGTTGACGGTAAATGTTTTTCCGAAAGCTGTCGCAGTCAAGTTACCAGCGCCTAGAGGCTGACAGTTAGCATAGGCAATCGCTGCATAGGCCTTAAGGTTGGCCTGGCAAGCAGTTACGTAGAGACCTGTACAGGCCGTTTCTCCTGTTTCTAGAGAAGTTGGGGACATGAAGGCTGCTTTAGCCGTCATCTGTCCAACGGGGTGATTCGCAGTACAGGCTGCCATATGTTTAGCATAGCAGGCGGCGTAGGCCTTACCACAAGGTGAAGCATATTTGGCGGCAAGACCAGTACAAGTACTCATACCAATGGCCGTACCAGCAGCTATACCCATCATCTCTTCACTAATTGCAAGAGCTGCCGCTGTAAGATAGATGGCCATAATGGCCTTAACCCAGGTGTTTCTCTTCTTGGTGAACTCAAGGAGTTTTTCTTCTTCTTCTAATCGCTGCTCAATCAGAGTTCGCTGTACATCACCGCCACCCTGATTCTCAGCAACCATTTTTTTAATTTCTTCGATTCTTTTTAATCTAGCTTTGTGCTCCTCATTTTGCTTTTTCCCCCCGGAGATCTCAGAGACTAGATAAGCAATGGCCCCTGCCATATAAGTCAAGATACTTGGAACTTTAGCTCCCCATTTACAGGAGCTGATAATATTGGCCCCAATGATAGCAGTACTGGCCCCGAGAACTTGCTTTGCATAGATCTCATAGCCATTACCACTTTGAGAGCGAGCATCGTAACTTGCATTACTACCGATATTGACTTCCGTATTCTTTGAAGGGTCATTTAGTTCTTGTTGTTCTTGTGATGAGGCTACTCCCACCACCGGAATGACCATCAATTGGAACGTTAGTATGAGACTCAATATCTGTTTCATACTTTTATTATCGGTAACTAATATATTCATCTCAATGATTTGCTATAATTAAATATGAGAAAGGGTTAAGGACTCGAAGATACGTCCTTTATCTCTAGAGAGAGTGAAAGAAGAAATGGCAAAGAAAGTTGGCACTTTAATTATTTTTCTTTAGCTTACCTAGATCCGTTCGCTTAAAAGAAGAAAGCCGTTGATAGACCGGTTTGATAGGGTAAAACAAGCTATTAAGTTCATCCTGGTTAACATCTTGTGTGGATTGAATTTCAATATTCTTTCCGGAGCGAGGATCATCAATAACAGCTAATTCAAGTTCCCCATAGAGATCGTGTTTAAGAGCATAGGTGTAGAGTAGGTCTCTCAGGGTATTAACGGAAGTGAGTCTTCCCTTAATTTTAATTTGATCATCTTTTCTTCCAAGATGAATAAGTTCTCCATTATGAATTTCAGCAAGGTCGCTGGTTGGGAAAAAACCATCTTGATCACAACGGGATTTGGCCAATTGAGTTTGCACTTGATGATCTTTATAAATGAACTCCAGAGTATAGAGGGCCTGGGATTTTACCCATAAGCGCTTCTCATCATCTACTTTCGCTTGGTGAATGGGAAGCAGTAGGAGAGTGTTATCTTCAACACTTTTGGCCGAAGCCAGCTGAGAGCAAACTTCAGTCATGCCGAAAGTTTTTATAATTGGCCACCCTAATTCAATGGCCCGATGGGCGAGTTCAGAACTTAAAAAATCTCCACCAACAATAATATATTTAAGAGTAGGGGGAGCTTGTAATTTATGTTTGACCACATCAAAAATTTGAGTGGGAACAACAGTGGTGATAGTGACTTTTTCTTCACTTAACTTTCTAACCCATTTCAGTGGTTCCCATTTTCCGGTGAGGTCCACTAGTTTGGCACCTAAGAGATGGGCACGAGCAATAACGGAAAGCCCACCAATATGAAACCAGGGAAGAGTTAATCCCCAGACATCATCTTGGGTGAGATAAAAAAAATCATTCACTGCTTGAGCGTTAGCAAAAAGAGCTTTCTCTGAAACCGCATAACCTTTGGGATCAAGAGATGTTGTTCCGGAAGAAAAAAGGAAAAAGTGATTCTCAAGCTCTTTAAGTTGAGGTCCTATTTTTTGAGCAATTTCAGTAAAGCGCTCATGATGAAGAAACTGATTTTTCTTTTGATTAAACTTTATATTGAACATAATAATTTCCAGTCTGCCATCATGAGTTCATCATAAAGTTTTTTTACTGTCATTTTGTCAGGGACAAAAAGTTCTGAAGAAAGTGCTGTGAAAAGATCACTCTCGTAGAAGTTCTCAATATGAACACCATGATAAAGGGAGAGGTCACCTGTCTGAATAAGTTCACAATAGCAGTGCCACTGACCTAACTGTCCTCCCATATAGGAACTAAAAATCTGTGGTCTTAAGCTTTTAGATTGAAACTCTCTATTGGGTTTATAAATTTTAATACTGTGATCTGGGTTGTTAATAAAATCGCTTGCTAGTTTAATGGGAGAGTTAATATTCCAGTCACCTGTGAAAGGATCTTCAATATATTCGATCTGGGGATAAAGCCTTGGATCAATATTTTTAAGAAAAGAGGAGTATTCATCTTTTGTGAAAAGTCCATTGGCATCCAATCGGACAGTTTTATTTTTTTCTAAAAGCTTAACAAAGGAGAAGTCATCGACTCCCTGGAGTTTG
This sequence comes from Bacteriovoracaceae bacterium, assembly GCA_035306925.1. Classification (GTDB taxonomy): domain Bacteria; phylum Bdellovibrionota; class Bacteriovoracia; order Bacteriovoracales; family Bacteriovoracaceae; genus Peredibacter. The sequence continues at coordinate 4,548 of DATGND010000167.1, forward strand.
TATTTATAAACATTCTCATTCTGAGAGGCCAGAGAGTGCCAGAGAGTGTGATTCTTGAAGGGAGTAAGTTTAGCCAGAGTATCGAAGCGAAGCCTGGAGTCATTGAGAAGAAAGTGGAATGTCTTCTGACTCATTTCATCTTCTTGGTATTTAAACTTTTCCAGAAACTCTTCTAGATGAATATCACCTAGTGATGGGTGTGAGAAAAAGTCGGCGAAGGATTTATCACGGCGAAGATCAATCTTTAAATGGACACCACGACGGCTTGCTTGAGAGTCAAGACGATTGAAGTCCCTTTTAGGATGAAGATCGTAAATCTTATAATAAACCTTCATAAATAAAGCACACACTTAAAAGAATAGAGAACACAATAAGGTGAATCCCGGAAAACTTGAGTCCCTCATTGAGTTCTGATCCTTCCTTAGTCCAGATAATATGTGACAGTTTTAAGGCCGGAAGTATGGCCACAAAAACAAAGTAAATCAGCTTCATCTCACGATAAAAATGCAAGAGAAGATAAGGTACAAAAATAGTAAGCGTTGTGAAAAGGCGATAAGCAGTAGGGGAAAGTCTGGTAGCAAGTGTTCTTTTACCTACTTCAATATCTGTATGGCGGTCTCTGAGATTATTAACACAAATAAAAGTTGTCGCAAGAAGACCAAAGATAGAAGCGAGGTTAAAGCTTAAAAAATGGGCCTCGAGAGAGTAAAGATAAAAAGACCCCATGACAGAGAAGAGACCAAAGAAAAGATAAACAAAAAGTTCTCCCAGTCCACGATAGGCCAGAGACACTTTGCCTCCTGTGTAGCCATAAGTGAGAAAAAGAGAAGCAAGGCCTAAAATCACAAAAGGAATTCCTCCTCGGATCACAATGGGAATACCACAAAGTCCAGCAAGGATAACACAAGTAATGGCCCATCTTTTCACTGTCTTTATATCAACAAGTCCAGCCGCTGAAACTCGAGTCGGACCAACACGCTTAGCATCCGCTCCTTTTTGAAAATCTACCACATCATTAAAAAAATTAGTGGCAAGTTGAATAAAGAGCGCTCCTAATACGCAGAGAATAGGATAGATAATCTGCGACGGTTGATTTGGTGATGAAAGATAATAAGCATAGGCTACCACTGGAGGAATAACTCCAGCTAAAAGTGTTTTAGGTCTAGAGGCAAGAATAAAGTTTTTCATAGTATATGTTGTTCTTTAATAAGCTTAATCAGGGCCAGGGGCTTTTGATATAAACGGTGGCCTGCTTCTATTGTGTAGTATTTTACTCCGCTTGTCTTAGCTATATTGAGGTATTTCTCATCAAGACTTCCCACGATCCATGAAAACTTATCAGGATGATTCTTAAGGTCTTGTAAGTAATTTTTTTGATCTGAAAGACGATACTTTTCAAAAATCTGCGCCCAGATTTTTAATTCATCCTCCGTAATATTTGAGATGGGTAGATCGTTTTTAAAAATATTTTGATTATTCCAGATTTCTAAAAAGTTAGAAGAACTCCTGGTGAGCATAAGATGCTTCATCTTTTCTTCCCAAGCTATCCGATTTTCTTTTTCCTCTTCTGAAAGAGCATGAGGATTGGAGCTTAGAATAATAACTTTTTTTATTTTATACTGAAGACGAGCAGCAATTCTTAAGGCCACTCTTCCACCCATGGAGTAGCCAACTAGAATATCATCTTCACTGGCATGAAATCCTTCTGGATCAAAAGATCTCATATCATAGCTTTTGATTGGGCCAAATTCCTGAAAGAAGTTGAGGTCATCTGGTTTTCCTAAGAAACCATGAAAAAGATGAATCACGAGTTTAACTCCGAAAGTAAACTTCTTGTCTCATTTTGAAGAGGTCGAAGTTCCAATACTTGGGCGGCATCGATTCTATTACTGTAGGTTTTTTGAAAAGCATTGGAGACTGCATGGAATGAAAAGTCATGCTCCATAACCATAATGGGTTTTAGCTTCAAGGTTTCAAAAATTCTGCCACCGCCATTATTAATAATAATGAGAGTGAGATTATCTGGAAGATGTCTTATGCTATTAAGATCATATTGGGCCGTCATATCACCCACTATGCAAAAAACTTTCTCAGTGGTTCCCTGAGCAATACCTATACTTTGAGCAATTTGCCCATCAATGCCATTAACTCCTCGAGTTCCAAATACTTGAAAACTTTTATTCTGAACCATTTCAAAATAACGAATGATGAGTGAGTTCCCAAGATAAACAAGAGAGTTCTCTGGGAGGAAATCCTGAATTTGTCTCATGACACTGAGTTCAGATTGTGGATATTTGAGAAGAAGTTTTTCCAGTTGTGAGCAAGGACTATTAACTTTTGTATCTTGAAAACGTTTGATGATTTCAAAGAACTCCTGAGAATGAAGGAGAGTTTCTCCTGAGATAGGGGCCACTTGTCCATAGCTCAGACCAGGAAGATTTCTTTCATCAAAACTAAAAACCGGCCGATGCTCACTTTCAAGAATTCTCCATAGTTTGGAGAGAGGAGTATGACCGATACGAATAACGCTATCGAATTGATTTTGGATTTTTAAAAGCTCAAATTCTCCTATGGTACAGTTGAGATCGCGGGCCCCAGATAAGGTTTCTGCATAAACATTAAGGTTAAGCTCTAATAGCTTTTTAACGAGGGGCCTTAAAGTTTTATTCTCATGACTCACTAAAAAAAGAGGTGATGTGACCTTTTGCGAGAATTCTCGGAAGTCATTTAACGTCTGACTGATCATGGTAGGAAGAGAGTGCTCTTCCGTATCATTAATGAGGACATTAATATGAAGAGGGAAAACCGGGGCTATAATTTCTAAATTTTCTAATTCTTCAAGAGTAATTTCTATGAAAGTTCCTACCGAGTTTTTTGTGACTTCCTCATGGTTAATGGTCTGAGGAGCCCCGGTTCCATGCATTTTTTTGGGACGATCACCGCTGATTAAAACCAAAGGAAGATTTGAATACTTTGCTTCCAGAAGGGCTGAGACCGTTTGTGAAACAGCTGTTCCAGAAGTTGTACAGATGATCGCTGGAAGTCCAGTGACTTTGGTTAGCCCTAAGGCCTTAAAACTTGCCATACGCTCATCATACTCTGGACGAAGATAGTCTTCACCAAAGTAGTCCAGCAGAGCATGGTTTCTTGCTCCGGCACAGAAATAACAAACTTGTTTTCTATCGAGCTTGAAAATCATAGATAATTCTTCTTGATAATATTTCTTTTCAACTCAATTTCATTCAATTCATTTTCTAGAATGCTTTCTTTAACAACTCCGCCACCACTTTCAATAATAAACTGATCATGGGCCCACTGAAGATTTCTAATCATGACGAGAGTGATCACTTCCTGAGGCTTAACGAGCCCCATAGTTGAGCCAAAGATGCGATGAGGAAAGCGTTTGGCATAACGGGTTTGACGAAGAAAGTTCATGCATTCATTCATAGGATATCCTCCTAAGGCAGCTGTAGGAGACATCTTTTGAGTTAAAGCAATAAAGTTTTTAAAGTCATTAAACTTGGCAGAGAAATCCGTTTTCAAATGAACAAGATGTTTAAAAGGGTGAAGGTGAGTTTCTCCCACTTGGATATCACTGCAAAAAGGAGTGAGTTTCTCCTTAATATCATCAATCACAATATTGTGTTCGTGGCGATCTTTTGTAGAGGTAAGAAGGAATTCTCCATCTTCTCTTTTGGCCGTTCCGGCCAGAGCAAAAGTAAAAAGCTCATCTCCTTTAACTTCAAAAAGAAGCTCTGGTGTGGCACCAAGAATACCATGGGTTTTATTCCAGAATCCGTAAGGATGACCTGTTCCAAAATTAAGGGCTGAATAGAAAAAGTGTTTTAAAGAGGCCTTAAAATCTTTGGTTCTAAATTCTTCCCGTGAAATAAGAACGACTTTTTCTAAGGTATCAAGATTCTCTTTAAAAGAATCAAAGTCCGTTTCATAGAGATGATCAAAATTGATAGTCTCTATAATCTCGGGATGACTCTTGAAACGTTCAAAATAACTGATGACCTCAGAAAGAGGAACTTCGATAAAGGTCCCGGGATAATAGTAGTTAAAGGTATCTGTATAGAAGTCTTTAGCAAAAAAGTAGGTCTGTTCTTCTTTTTGCTGAGAAGAGATTTCCCCACCTTTAGCAAGTATAATTTTATTTTTCTCAGTATCAGCGAGCATCGCCCCAAAGGAGAAAAACTCTTCATCAAACATGAATTGTTCAATGACTGATAGAGTATTCATTTAATAGACCCAAGGAAACTCACTGAAATCAGCATCACGCTTCTCTAAGAATGAATTTCTCCCTTCTTGAGCTTCCGCTGTTCCATAGGCCAGACGAGTGGCCTCTCCGGCATAAACCTGCTGGCCAACTAAACCATCATCAATAAGGTTAAAACCAAACTTTAGCATTTTGATGGCCGTTGGAGATTTTTTACAAATCATGCGGGCCCACTCAAGACCTACTTTTTCAAGATCTTCATGAGGAACAACTTTATTCACCATTCCCATCTCATAAGCTTCCTGAGCAGAGTATTCCATTTCCAGGAAGAACACTTCACGGGCACGTTTCTGTCCTACTTGGCGAGCAAGGTAGGCCGAACCAAAGCCTCCATCAAAACTTGCCACTCGTGCATCAGTTTGCATAAAGCGGGCATGCTCGCGGCTGGCAAGTGTTAAATCACAAACCACATGAAGAGAGTGTCCGCCACCGCAGGCCCAACCAGGAACC